>NZ_JBFUGA010000045.1:0-71194 GCF_056403155.1 Methylobacterium sp. P3_A11 | reverse complement strand
GGCTCGGGCCKATCGCGGCCGGCCGGCGGACCCGGCCGCTCCTGCGGCGCCCGCTCCGGGCGCGGACCGCCGTGCGGAGGCTCGCCCCCAGGCGGACCGTGCTCCTCGGGGCCGCCCTGCGCCATCAGGATCCGGCCCTGCGCTGCATCCACGGGCTGCACGCAGGCCAGCCCCGGCAGCACGGTGCCGGTGAGGAGAATCAATCGCAGGATACGCATCCGGGCCTCGTCTCGGTTCGAGCCGAGCCGAACACCGGACGCCGTACTTTGTTCCGCGTAACGCGGCGCGGCGGCGATCTCAGGGCGTGAGTCGCTGGGGCACCGCGATGACGTTGGGCGCGATGATGCGCACGGCAACGTGATCCGGCTTGGCCGCTCCGGCTTTCGCGCCGTCGGGGGCGGCCGGGTCGGCCTGAGCCGATTCGTCCGTGACGAGGCCGGAGCCGCCCTTCGTGCCGACGCCCGCGCGGCCGGCGGCGTCGGCGGCGAGTTCCGCCGCCGTCCGGTCGGCCCGGCCGACCAGGGTCAGGCGCACCTTCGGCCGGGACAGGGCTTCCGCCTGCATCGGCGTCACGAAGATATCGCCCTTGTGCCGGACCAGCATGCTCTCGGCCTTCACGAGGGACTGCGCCCAGGTCTTGCCCTCCGGCTTGCAGGAGCAGTTCGGCACGAATTCCTTGCGGAACCTGAAGGCGTTGGCGAGGCTCGTATAGGCCCGGCTGCCCTTCGCCGTGGCAGCGTGCTTCAGGGCGTCGTCGCCGTACGGCATCGAATAGGCCTGCGCCTCGGTCCCGGGGCAGAGGGCCTGGCACATCTCGTCGGCGCCGCCCCGACCCTCGGGCAGGTTCCGCAACGGGAAGAAGCCGCCGTCACAAGTGCGTACGCAGACCATCTGGGGGCCGCCGCGGGCATAGGATTCTCCGGAGGCGGCATAGGTCTCGCGGGACGGGCAGGTCGAGGCCACGAGGCCCTGGAGTTCGCGCCGGCGGGCGCCGCTATCGTCGATCACCGCCCCGCCATAGGTGGCCTTGAGGGCGCGGATCCGCTGCTCCACCGCCCCGCATTGCGGCGGCCGCGTATCGAAGAACAAGAACTTCCCGCCCTCGCAGTTGAGACCGCGGAAATAGGATTCCAGCCGGCCGATCTCGTCGTTCAGGGCGCGCGTCGTGCTGGCGCCATTCTGGAGCGAGACCAGCTCGGCCCGGTAGCGCCGGCACTGCGGCGACGGGACCTGCGGCGCCGGCCGCGCCTCGGCAGGCGACGGACCGGGCTCGGTCTCCTGCGCGCCGGCGGACGTGACGACGAGGTGGGACAATCCGAGGGCCAGGGTCGCGCTCAGGATGAGGCGGCCGAGCGTACGGACGATCGGGCGGTGAGGCATCGGCAGCATCGCGTTGATCGGTTGCGCGGCGATCCGGACAATTCAGATCCGCGCGCCTCCGCGCTTCGGAACAGAAGCGGCGCCACCCTACCCCCCCTCGTCAGAGCGCGACACCCCTCCTACATCCGGCCGGCAAGCTTGAGGGGGAATTGACCGGCGATGTTGTTTCGGAGTCTCACCTATGTTGGGCTGCTCGCGCTGGGGCTGGCCGCGGCCGGGCCTGCGGCGGCCCAGGAGCCGGACCGGATCTTCGACAAGTCGACGGTCTGGCGGCCTTTGACACCCAACGACAAGCTCGTCGTCTACGGCGTCGACGACCCGGCCGTTTCGGGGGTGGCCTGCTGGTACACGCAGCCCGAGAAGGGCGGCATCAAGGGCACGCTGGGCTTGGCCGAGGATGTCTCGGACATCTCGCTGGCCTGCCGCCAGACCGGGCCGATCGTGTTCAAGGGCAAGCTGGGCCAGGGCGAGGTGGTGTTCAGCGAGCGGCGATCCCTGATCTTCAAGTCGATGCAGATCGTGCGCGGCTGCGACGCGAAGCGCAACACGCTGATCTACATGGTCTACTCGGACAAGGTCATCCAGGGCTCGCCGAAGAACTCGACGTCGGCGGTGCCGCTGGCGCCCTGGGGTACGGAGCCGGCGCAGAAGTGCGCGGACTTCATGAAGTGACCGGTCCTTAAGTGCGCTCGTACCGGCCTCGGTCCCGACCGGTTCAATCCTGGCATGTGATCCGGATCGGGCGCTCGGACGGCGCCGGAACCGGGTTACTGATCGCGCCGGTATACTCGTCGGCCGCGGCCACCCCGTAAGAGTTGGCCGCCGCGTAGCCCTGCGCCTCGCACCACGCGTTGGCGACCACCTGGCCGCAGGCGCTGCCCGGCGTGGTCAGGCAGTCGCCGACGCCGTAACCGTCGCTCGACGGGATCAGAAAGGTCTTCTCGACACGCGCCGGGGCCTTCGCGGGCGTCTCGCCATCGGTGCCAGCCAGCGCGACATGCGTCAGGCCCGCGCCGGCGAGAGCGGTGGCGAGGGCGATGGAAACGGCGGCCGAGCGTCGCATGAAATGTCCCTGAGCACAGGATCTGTGGCGTGCGGATCGTGGCCCGGACGGTCCGACGCCGCGGTTAAGGAAGGCTTACCCGCATGGCGCGAAGGCCATCTCGAATTCCTCACGCTTTTGGGTTAGCCCCATCGCGCGGTGCGCGCCGTCGCCGCGATGCAACAGGGTGACGTTGCGGGGTTTCCGGATCGGCCACGTTTCGGCCGCTCTTCCCCGCGCGGAGCCCGCAGCTCGTTGACGGCAGGGCCGGTTTTCCGGCAACGGCGCGGCGCCGGGATCGAGCCGCGGCGCCGGAACAGGGATGGGTTTCATGGCGCCGATGTTGCGGCTCTACAACACGCTGACAGGCGTCAAGGAGGCCTTCGCGCCGATCGACCCGCAGCATGTCCGCCTCTATGCCTGCGGCCCGACCGTCTACGACGCCGCCCACATCGGCAATGCCCGGCCGATCATCGTCTTCGACCTGCTGTTCCGCCTGCTGCGCCACCTCTACGGTCCGGCGCACGTCACCTACGCGCGCAACGTCACGGACGTGGACGATAAGATCAACGCCAGGGCGGCCGAGCGCGGCATCAGCATCCGCGAACTGACGGACGGGACACTGGCGCAATTCCACCGCGACGTGCGCGACCTCGGCGTGCTCATTCCCGAGGACGTCAACGCGGCCGGCGAGCGGCCTCGCTTCGTCGAGCCCCGCGCCACCGACCACATCGCCGAGATGGTCACGATGATCGAGGCCCTGGTCGGCTCCGGCCACGCCTACGTGGCGCAGGACCACGTGCTGTTCGACGTGCCGTCGATGCCGGATTACGGCGGCTTGTCGAAGCGGCCCCTCGACGAGATGGAGGCCGGTGCCCGGGTCGAGGTCGCCCCCTACAAGCGCTCGCCCCTCGACTTCGTCCTGTGGAAGCCCGCGAAGCCCGGCGAGCCGTCCTGGCCGTCGCCCGCCGGCATCGCGGCAGCCGGGCGGCCGGGCTGGCACATCGAGTGCTCGGCCATGTCGGCCAAGCATCTGGGTCGGACCTTCGACATCCATGCGGGCGGCATCGACCTGATCTTCCCCCACCACGAGAACGAGGTGGCGCAGTCGCGCTGCTGCTTCGGCACGCCCGTGATGGCCAATGTCTGGCTGCACAACGGCTTCCTCCAGGTGGAGGGGGAGAAGATGTCGAAGTCCCTCGGCAACTTCATCACGATCCGCGATGTCCTGAACGACTGGCCGGGTGAGGTCGTTCGTTTGAACATGCTCAAGACGCATTATCGACAGCCGATCGACTGGACCTTGCAGGGGTTGCAAGAATCCGACCGCGTCTTGAGGCGTTGGCAGAACGTCGCGGGCGACGAACCCGCAGACGAGGCCATGCCGGAGAAATTTCTCGACGCGCTTTGCGACGACCTGAACACGCCAGCGGCAATCGGCGAGTTGCACCGGTTGTCCAGTTCTGGCCAGTTGGGAAATCTGCAGTTTGGCTATGGCGGGTTTGGCCAGAAAGCGCACCCGGGCGCGCTGCGCAGAGCAGCAAATCTTCTCGGCTTTCTCGAGCGGACGCAAAGCGAGCGGCAGCACGCCCAGGTCACGGCCTCCGGCGTCGACGTTGCGGCGGTCGAGGCGCTGATCGCCGAGCGCCGCGCGGCCCGCGCCGCCAAGGACTGGGCCGCCTCCGACCGCGCCCGCGACGCCCTCGCCGCCATGGGCGTGGCCGTGAAGGACAACAAGGACGGCACCACGACCTGGACGGTGGCCCGCTGATTGCTCCACCGGGTTCGATGGCGCGGATTGACGGGGACCCGCGTCCTCACGCCCGCTTGCGCCGGGTCGCCGGGGCCGCATCTGTGGTCCGGGCACCGCTTTCCGGGAAAGAGCAGCACGTGACCACCTTCGGGACATTCTGCGTGCGGCTCGCCGGCATCGCCTCGGCACTCCTGCTCGGGCTGTCCCTGCCGGGGCCGGCCCGGGCCATCGAAGGCGGCTCGGTCGCGGGTCGGGACGCCCTGGCTCAGGCCACGGTCGCCATCGGGACGATCACGAGGCCGGAGGAGGCGCTCCAGCTGACCCGCTGCACCGGTGTCCTGATCGGCCCCGACCTCGTGCTCACAGCGGCCCATTGCGTGAACGGTGACCCGCTCGGCGCCTTGGTGGTGTTCTTTCGCGGCAGCGAACCGTCGCGGCCGGTCTACGGAGCGCGGGTCGCCGCACGCTACAGCCCGGATCCGGGAGAGATGCTGCCGAACGCGGCCTCCGGCGTCAGCCTTGCCGACCTGTCCCTCGATCTCGCGGTGCTGCGCCTGACCGAGCCGGTGCGTGGCCGACGGCCTGTGCCCCTGGCCGCCGATCCGCGCCGGCTCCCGAAGAGCCTGCGGATCGCCGGAGCCGGACTGTCCGGCCGCATGGTCGGGCGCCTGCGCACCGCGACCCTGACGCCGGTGGCGGTCAGCAACACCGGGCTGACCATCGCCCGGACCAATGGCGCGCGGGTCTGCTTCGGTGATTCCGGCGGCCCGGTCGTCGCGCAGGACCGCGGCGGCACGTACATCTGGGGTGTCGCCAGCGCGGTGATCAGCCGGGCCGCGCCTTGCGGCAGCTACGTGGTGATCGCGCCCGCAGCCCAGGTCTTCTCCGCCGCCGGCCTCCGTTGAGCCGGAGCCCTGAACGCGAAAACCCCCGCGCGGCCGGACCGCGCGGGGGTTTTCTGGGTCGGGTCAGCGCGGCGGATCAGACCGCCATGCGCTCCTCGCCGTCCATCGGCTCGCGCAGCACGTAGCCGCGGCCCCAGACGGTTTCGATGTAGTTCTTGCCTGAGCTGGCGTTGGCGAGCTTCTTGCGCAGCTTGCAGATGAAGACGTCGATGATCTTCAGCTCGGGCTCGTCCATGCCGCCGTAGAGATGGTTGAGGAACATCTCCTTGGTGAGCGTCGTGCCCTTCCGCAGGGAGAGGAGTTCCAGCATCTGGTACTCCTTGCCGGTGAGGTGCACCCGGGCGCCGCCGACCTCGACCGTCTTCTGATCGAGGTTCACGATCAGGTCGCCGGTGGTGATCACCGACTGGGCGTGGCCCTTCGAGCGGCGCACGATGGCGTGGATGCGCGCCACCAGCTCGTCCTTGTGGAACGGCTTGGTGAGGTAGTCGTCGGCGCCGAACCCGAGGCCCTTCACCTTGTCCTCGATGCCGGCCATGCCGGACAGGATCAGGATCGGGGTCTTGACCTTCGCCACGCGCAAGGAGCGCAGCACCTCGTAGCCCGACATGTCGGGCAGGTTCAGATCGAGGAGGATGATGTCGTAATCGTACAGCTTACCGAGATCGACACCCTCTTCCCCGAGGTCGGTGGTGTAGGTGTTGAAGTTCTCGGACTTGAGCATCAACTCGATGCTCTGCGCCGTCGCGCTGTCGTCCTCGATCAAAAGTACCCGCATCGTCGGTCCCCAGCCCAGCCGGCCGCATCAGCGCGCAGACACGTCCCCACCGTTCGCCCGCCACCGGCCTGTGGACGGGCGCTCCGTCGCTCTTGACGTGGAACGCTATGGATTAATCGTTAACAAAACCTGATTCCCGCCCGCAAGCGTCTCGTGCGAAGTTCCGTGAGCTTGACGGGAGAAACTTCGTTCCCTCCGTCTCACTCTCGGCCTCGATTCCGAGCTGTCTGCGTCCGGGCCCCTCGCCCCTACGGCGTAAGTACTTCCTCCGTAACGATTTGATCCCCGCTGTTGTCCATGGGACACACCGGGACGACTTCGTCGGGCGCGGCCGAGGCCGCGGTCCGGATCGAGGCGCTACGAGCCCGTGACCCGCAGTGTTAAGGAGGCCGGTAAACGAAGCGTTGAGAGGCAGGCCGATGACACAGGATTCGGCAAGATCCGGTGCTTCCCTCGCGGCGGCGCGGGCCGCCCTGGAGCGGGTCGAAGTGCTGGAGACCTTCGGGCGGGTCGTGGCGATCCGCGGCCTGCTGGTGGAGGTGGCCGGGCCGGTCGCCGCGATGCGGCTCGGAGGCCGGGTCGATGTCGAGGGCGCCAACGGGCACGGGCTTGTGCCCTGCGAGGTCATCGGCTTTCAGGGCGACCGGGCGCTGGCCATGCCATTCGGCTCGCTCGAGGGCGTCCGGCGCGGATGCCCGGCCTACGTGCGGGACGAATCGGCTGGCGCGATCCGGCCATCCGACGCCTGGCTCGGCCGGGTGATCGACGCCCTAGGGCGACCGGTGGACGGGCTCGGACCCCTGCCGCAGGGCGGCGACGTCTATCCGCTGCGCGCGGACCCGCCACCCGCCCACGCGCGCACCCGGGTGGGCGGTCCGCTCGATCTCGGCATCCGCTGCCTCAACACCTTCCTGACGATGTGTGCCGGCCAGCGGATGGGCATCTTCGCGGGATCCGGCGTCGGCAAGTCGGTGCTCCTGTCGATGCTCGCCCGCTACACCGCCGCCGACGTGGCGGTGATCGGTCTGGTAGGCGAGCGCGGCCGCGAGGTGCAGGAATTCCTGCAGGACGACCTGGGCGCCGCAGGCCTCGCACGCTCCGTGGTGGTGGTGGCGACGTCCGACGAGCCTGCGCTGATGCGCCGGAACGCGGCCTACGTGACCCTGTCGGTGGCCGAGTACTTCCGGGACCGGGGCGCTAAGGTCCTGTGCATGATCGACTCGATCACGCGCTTCGCCATGGCCCAGCGCGATATCGGCCTCGCCGCCGGCGAGCCCCCGACCGCCAAGGGCTACACGCCGACCGTCTTCTCGGAGCTGCCGCGCCTGCTGGAACGGGCCGGCCCCGGCGTCGGCCAGGGGACGATCTCGGCCCTGTTCACGGTCCTGGTCGAAGGCGACGACCACAACGAGCCCGTGGCCGACGCGGTGCGTGGCATCCTCGACGGCCACATCGTCATGGAGCGTGCCATCGCGGAGCGCGGGCGTTACCCGGCGATCAACGTGCTGCGCTCGGTCTCGCGGACCATGCCGCGCTCCTGCGATCCGGCCTACCTGCCGGTGGTGCGCCGGGCACGCCGGGTGCTGTCCACCTACGCCGACATGGAGGAGCTGATCCGCCTCGGCGCCTACCGCGCAGGCTCGTCCCAGGAGGTCGACGAGGCCGTTGCGCTCATGCCGCATCTTGAGGCTTTTCTGGGGCAAAGTAAGGAAGAAGCAACGTCCATCGGCGATGGTTACGCACGGCTCTCCGAGATCATCGGCGGGGCCTAGGCATCATGCGTCGGGGCGGTAACGCTTCGGCGACTCACATGAGGCAATTGGGATCCGGGCGGGTCTGCCAGAGGCAGGCTCGCGCAAGGGCTCGGTCCGGGCACGATCCCGGGCGCGGCCTCAAGCGTTGCGTGGAGTGAGCGTCCTGATGAAATCGCGTGACACGCTGATCCGCCTGCGCCGCTTCCAGGTCGATGAGAAGCGCCGGCGCGTGACCCAGATCGAGATGATGATGGCCGACTTCCAGCGCATGGCGGTGGAACTCGACCGCGAGGTCGCCGTCGAGGAGACCCGCGCCGGCATCACCGATGTGGGGCACTTCGCGTATCCGACCTACGCCCGGGCGGCGGCGACCCGCCGGGACAACATGCTTCAGTCCGCGCAGGCCCTCGAGGGGCAGCTCGCCGAGGCGAAGGCCGAATTGGGCGAAGCGTTCGAGGAGCTCAAGAAGGTCGAGATCCTGAACGACCGCGAGCGGACGGCCGAGCGCGCCGCCGAATCGGCCCGCGATCAGGCCGCCATGGACGGGATCGGGCTGAACCGCGCCCGGGGCTGACGCAGGCCGCCGGACCGGTCGGCCGGCGCGCGCGGCACGAAACCGTCACGATCACCTGACAAGGGGGATCGCGGCGGCGTCACGCCGCTTGCAGCGCGTCGCGTGCCGGCGCATCAGGGGCTTTCCCCGGGGCGTCGGTGTTCATGAAGAAGATCAGCGAGTTCATCTGGCCCATGATCGGCCTCGCGGCCGTCGTGGTGTCGGGCTACTTCCTCTACCAGGAACTGAAGACGACCTCGCTCTCGGCGATCTGGGGGGCGGTCCTCGCGATCCCGCCGCATCGGATCCTCCTCGCGGCACTCTCCACCCTGGTCGCTTACGCTGCGCTGGCCTGGTACGACCGGATCGCCCTGCTGCACCTGGGCGTGCGCCACATCTCGTGGCTGTTCGTATCCCTCTGCTCGTTCACGACCTACGCGCTCTCGCACAATATCGGCGCCTCGGTCTTCTCCGGCGCCCTCGTCCGCTATCGGGCCTATACGGCCAAGGGCCTGACGGCGGCGCAGGTCGCCGTGCTCGTGGCCCTGTGCTCCTTCACGTTCTTCCTCGGCACGATCCTGCTCGGCGGCTTCACGCTGGTCTACGACCCGCACCTGCTGGCACGCCTGCAGGACAGGCTGCCGGCGATCCTGACCAATCCGAGCACGGCCGTCGCGGTCGGGATCGGGATGCTGGCCTTCGTCGCCCTCTATGTGATCGGCTCGCTCCTGCGGCTGCCCCCCATCAGCCTGCGGAAATTCAAGCTCGAATACCCGCGCCCGGGGATCATGCTGCGTCAGCTCGCGGCGGCACCGCTCGAGCTTCTGGGCGCCGCCGGGATCATCTACTTCGCTCTGCCGGATGCGGTGAACCCGAACTTCATCCCCGTGCTCGCGATCTTTCTGGCGTCCTTCTCTGTGGCCCTGGCTTCGCATGCGCCCGGTGGCCTCGGCGTGTTCGAGATCGTCTTCCTCACCGCCATGAACATCGCCGAGACCGATGAGACGCGGAAGAATGCCGTGGTCGCAGCGCTGCTGGTCTTCCGCGTGTTCTATTTCTGGCTTCCGGCGCTCATCTCCGTTGTCGTGGTGATCGCGTTCGAGCGGTCGCGGCTGGCCGCGGCGATCGGCTCGGGCGGTCCCGGATCGAAGGATGGCGCCGTTCCGGAACCGCCCGTCATCGTGCCCGGCCTCGACGCGCACGAGATGGAGCGTGAACTCAAGCAGAAGGCGATCTGAGGCGGCGTCCGACGCTGGCTTCACGGTCGCCGCCAGAGCGCATGCCGCCTGCCCGCTTGCCCCATGCGGCGCCTTACCCGAGGCGACGGGGCGAAGTCGCTTGAGCCCTGACGGCATCCGGAGAGCGGCGTCCCGGCCGCTCTGCCGTCGAAGCCCGGATTAGATGCCCGCGTCGGACCCGTCCGTACCTCTTCTCTCCGCGGCGCAGGAGCGTCCGCTTTGCGCCTCCCTGGAGGCTCGCCGGCTGAGATGGAGAGCCGGGATCCCCTAGATCGAGTTCACCGTGCGCAGCCGCGCCCGCGGATGGATCTCGGCCTGACTCATCACCGGCGTCTCGCGGCGGAACCGCTCGATGATCGAGCGGACGAAGGGTCGGGTCTGGGCCGAGGTGACGAGCACCGGCATCTCGCCCTGGCGCGCCGCCGCCTCGAAGCGGTCCCGGACCGCGTTGACGAATTCGCTGAGCTTCGACGGCTGCATCGCGAGGTAGCGCTCCTCGCGCTCGCCGACGATCGATTCCATGAACGCCTGCTCCCAGGCGGGCGACAGGGTGATGATCGGCAGCATGCCGTTCTGGTCCTGGTACTGCGCGCAGATCTGCCGGCCGAGGCGGGCGCGGACGTGCTCGACCACGTCGCGGGGATTCTTCACCCCGCCGGCCACTTCGGCGACCGCCTCCACGATCGCCCCCAGATCGCGGATCGAGACCCGCTCGGCCAAGAGGAATTGCAGCACCCGCTGGATGCCGGTGGTGGAGATCTGCGACGGCACGATCTCCTTGAGCAGCTCGGCGTGCTCCTTGGGCAACTCGCGCAGCAGCTTCGAGACCTCGACGTGGTTGAGGAGTTCGGAGACGTGGGCCTTGATCACCTCGGTCAGGTGCGTCGACACGACGGTGGCGGCATCCACGACCGTATAGCCCTTGAGCTGGGCCTGATCGCGCAAAGCCGCGTCGATCCACGTCGCCGGCAGGCCGAAGGTCGGCTCCAGCATGTGCTGCCCGGGCAGCTGAACTTGGCCGCCCATCGGGTCCATCGCCATGAACTGGCCCGGGAAGATCCGGCCGGTCCCGGCCTCGATCTCCTTGACCCGCACCACGTAGGCGTTGGCGTCGAGCTGAACGTTGTCGAGAATGCGCACCGACGGCATCACGAAGCCGAGTTCCGCCGCGAGCTGGCGGCGCAGGGCCTTGATCTGATCCGTGAGCCGGTCCTGGCCCTCGCCGTTGACCAGCGAAAGGAGCGCGTAGCCCATCTCCAGCTTGAGGTCGTCGAGCTTCAGGAGGTCGGTGACCGTCTCCTCCTTGGCGGCGCTGGCCGCCGCCACCGCGGCTGCATCCATCGGGACGCCCTGCGCGTCGAGGGGGGGCGCCAGCTTGGCGGTCCTGTTGATGCGCCAGGCGGCGTAGCCCGCGCCGCCGCCCAGCAGCGCGAAAGGCAGCATCGGCATGCCCGGCAGGAGCGCGATCAGGAACATCACGGCGGCCGACATGCCCAGCGCCTTGGGATAATGCGCGAGCTGCTTGCCGAGCGCCTTGTCGGCTGCGCCGCGCACGCCGGCCTTGGAGACCAGCAGGCCCGCCGCCGTCGAGACGATCAGGGCCGGCACCTGGCTCGCGAGGCCGTCGCCGATGGTCAGCAGCGTGTAGCTCTTGGCGGCGTCGCCGAAGCTCAGGCCCTGCTGCGCAACACCGATGATGATGCCGCCGACCACGTTGATGAAGGTGATGAGCAGGGCGGCCACCGCGTCGCCGCGGACGAATTTGGAGGCACCGTCCATGGCACCGAAGAAGGAGGATTCCTCCTCCAGGGCCGCCCGCCGGGCCTTGGCGGCCTTCTCGTCGATCAGGCCGGCGGAGAGATCGGCGTCGATGGCCATCTGCTTGCCAGGCATCGCATCGAGGGTGAAGCGGGCCGCGACTTCGGCGATACGGCCCGAGCCCTTCGTGATCACAACGAAGTTCACGATGATCAGGATCGCGAACACGATGATCCCGATGACGAAATTGCCGCCCATCACGAAGTGGCCGAAAGCCTCGATGACGTGACCGGCCGCCGCCGTTCCCTCGTGCCCGTGGCCGAGGATCAGGCGCGTCGAGGCGAGGTTCAGGGCGAGCCGCAGCATCGTGGCGATGAGCAGCAACGTCGGGAAGACGGTGAATTCCAGCGGGTTGTCGATCGACAGGCCGGTCATCATGATCAGCACCGACATGATGATCGAGACGGCCAGGAGTAGGTCGAGCAGGATCGCCGGTAGCGGGAAGATCAGGACCGCGAGGATTCCCATCACGCCGGTGGCGAACAGCAGGTCGGACCGCTTGGACAGGGCATGGAGGTCGCCGCGGGTGGGCAGCGTGAGCTGCCCCAGAACCGCAGCCGCTCCGATCCGTGCCGGCGCGCTCGCCGTATCCGCCATCGATCCCACCCGCTGCAATCCGCCCGCGCTTGGCCGGAAGCGCACCCGGCAAGATCTGCCGGGTCGATGGTTAGCGCGGCGTTAAGACGATGCGCGCCGCGCCGGGAACCCGGAGCGGATCCGCCGCTTGATCGGATGTCCATCGCGTCGCACTGCACCCGTCCGCTCGCCGACGGCCGCGATGGTGCTACCCAACCCGGCGCCGGTCCGGGGATCCCGGGAGACCGCCATGGCCGCGCGCGCCCTGACCGCCCTGTTCGACGACTACGAGGCCGCCGCAGTCGCAGTGGACCGTCTGGAAGCCGCCGGCATCCCCCATGCCGACATCAGCATCATCACCATGCAGAAGGATACCGGGGTCGCACCGCCGACGCCCGACGCTACCGTCGCCTGGCCGGCCGACGCGGCGCAGTCCGCCGGCACTGGCGCGACGGTGGGTACGGTTCTGGGCGGTGGTGCCGGCTTGCTGGCCGGCCTGGGGCTCCTGGCCATCCCGGGTCTCGGGCCGGTGGTGGCGGCAGGCTGGCTCGCGGCCGCCGCCACGGGCGCCGGCGTCGGCGCCACCGCGGGAGGCCTGATCGGTGGCCTGACGGCGGCGGGCCTCGATGGCGACGAGGCCGAGGCTTACGCCGAGGGCGTGCGTCGGGGCGGCACGCTGGTAACGGTCCAGACCGACGAGTCCCGCGCCGCGCGCGTGCTGGCCATCCTCGACCAAGCGGGATCGATCGATCTCGACGAGCGGGCAGAAGGCTGGCGGGCGCAGGGCTGGACCGGGGGCACGATCGGCCCTTCGGCGGGTGAACCGGGCGGCGGGCTCGGTCGCTGACGGCGGGCGGCCCGATCGTCCCGGGTCCGCTCCGCGAGGTCTTCGTCAGGCCATCATCTTCCGAGCGAACATCGCGGCTCCGAACAGCACGGCCGAGCCGGCAGCGATCAGGCCGATCATCAGGAGCCGCCGCGGTTCGGTGGAGGATTGCGCCTTCACGGGCTCGACGATCGGGCTGAAGAACTCGATCTGCCGGGCCGCGATTATGCGGGCTCGTTCGTAGGCTGTCAGCACCTGCTGATAGTACTTCTCTGCGTTCTTCCGATCGTTCTCCAGGCCCTCGAACCGCGTCATGGCGTCGGAGAGGCGGCGCTTCTGGTCGGGATCCTGGCTGGCAGATTGCCGCTCGATGCGGGCGATGTTGTCGTCGATATCCTTGATCTGCTGCTTGATGTCGATGATCCGCCGCGCTTCGGGGCCGAGGTCGCGCTGGCCGATCGCGAGTTGGAGCGCGAGGTTGATGCGCGAGGCCCGCAGCTCGGCGATCATCTTGACGTTGATGTCGTTGGTCTTCGCCGCGTCGAGGATCCCTTCGCTGTTACGCAGATCGCGCATCGCGAGGCGGATCTTGGTCATCCGCTCCTCAGCGAGCCGGAGTTCCCGTGTGCTCTCAGCGACCGCGTCCTCGCGCGCCCTGACGCTGAGTTCGTTCACCTTGTGCTCCGCCTCCTTCATGATGGCCTTCGCGATGGCGAGGGATTCACTCGGGTCGAAGGCTTCGACCTCGACTGACATGATCCCCGAGCCGCTCTCGACCTCGACGTCCACGCGCCGCTTCCAGTAGCGGAGGAACTTCTCGATCGGCTTCTCGGGATCGAACCGCGAGAAGTAGTCGATCGAATCGCTGCTGAACCATTGTCGGAGCGGAAGCTGCCCTTCGAGGATCTCCAGCATCGGCCGGCTCAGGATGAACTCGCGGGTGATCAGCGTGTCTTGCGCCACCATCTGGTTCGACATGCTGGAACTGGCCGTCCCCCCGGTTTCCGAGGACGTCTTGTCGGACGAGCCGAGGGCCGGTCGAATCGCGAACCGCGCCTCGCTGACGTAGCGGTCCGAAGCGACGAGGCCGTAGTAGACGGCACCGGCGAGCGTCGGCAGCAGGAAGCAGACCACGAACAGGATCGGGATCCAGGGGTCGTTCTTGGCCTGGGTCTGGTAAGACCGGATGCCTTTCTTGCGGTCGGCGAAGCGCGACATTCGCGCGATCTGCCGCAGCGATTCAGCGATCGCCTGCTGGCGGTCAGCGGGCGTCACCGGCTGCCCCTCGGCCTTCCGGATCTCCATGTTCATGGTCTGGTTCCCGGCCTCCCCGGCCTCGAAGGTCGATCCGTCACCGGTACCTCGACCGCGCGGCAGAGCGCGTATCTGAAGCCTCTCGCACGGCGAGGCGGCAAAAGCATGTCGTCACGGCTCCGGTGGGCGGCGATCGATCAGGCGTTGAGGCGCCGGTAGACCTCGATGGCGTCGTTCACGTCCTCGTAGATGATCGCGCGGCCGTTGAGCAGGACCAATCCTTGCGTGCACCATTGCCGGATCGTCTCCATGGAGTGAGAGACCATGATGATGTCGGCCGCCTTCCGGCGCTGGGAGAAGACCTCGTCGCAGCGTTTCGAGAATCGGGCGTCGCCGACCGAGGTGATCTCGTCGATCAGGTAACAGTCGAACGGGATCGCCATGCTCATGCCGAAGGCGAGCCGCGCGCCCATGCCGGACGAATAGGTGTAGATCGGCACGTCGAGATAGCTGCCGAGCTCCGAGAAGTCCTCCACGAAGTCGAGCACCTTCCGCGGGTCTTCCCCATAGATGCGCGCCACGAACGTGACGTTGTCGCGCCCCGTCATCTTGGGATGGAAGCCTCCGGCGAAGCCGAGGGGCCAGGAGACCCGGAGGCCGCGATGGATCTTACCCCGCGTCGCATCCTCGGTGCCGGCGATAAGCCGCATCGTCGTCGATTTGCCGGCGCCGTTGATGCCCAGGATGCCGTACGAGACACCCGGCTTCAGGGTGAACGACACCTGCTCCAGGATCGTCCGCCGGTGACCTTCCGTGCGGTAGACCTTGCTGACTTTCTCGAAACGGATCACCGAAATGGTCTCCAGGGCGGTTCGCCGAACCGTCGGTCCGAGTTGCCTGTCGGACCATCCCCTGCCCGCCGAAAGCGGCGAATCTGAGAGCGGTCTGAGCGGTTTGGCGGGCTCGGCGGGCATTTCGGAGACCGTCGAACGCGTACCGGCGCACCGACCGGACCTCAGGCGGTGGGTTGAAGAAAAATGCCACCTGTCACCGCTGACATTGACGGCATCCCACATTTGGCATACCAAATACCAATCAGCGCAGCCGGATTTCGGGCATCGCGCACCGCCGGACCGGAACTTTATCGCTGCTGACGACGCGGCGTTCGCCGAGGGAGGCCGAGTATGATGGAACTTCGGACTGCTTCGATACACGCCACAGAACGCGGTCCGTCCCGAGGCCGTCCGTGACGACCACCCCGTCGGCCGCGGCGGCGCCCCATGAAGCCGACCTGTCTCGGATGATCGAGGCCATCGGCGATGCGGTGATCGTGTCCGACCCGGACGGGGCCATCACGGTCTGGAATCCGGCCGCCGAACGCATCTTCGGCTTCACGGCTGCCGAGGCCTTGGGCCGGAGCCTCGATCTGATCACGCCGGAACGGCACCGCCGCCGTCACTGGGACGGCTACGCGAAGACCATGCGTACCGGCGTCACCCGCTACGGGGCGGAGACCCTGAGGGTGCCGGCGCTCCACAAGGACGGCCGCCAGCTCTCCATCGCCTTCACGGTGGGGATGGTGCGGGACGCCTCCGACCGGGTGACCGGGATCGTCGCGGTGATCCGCGACGAGACCGAGCGCTGGACCGAGGAGAAGCGTCTGCGCCAGCGCGTGGCCGAACTCGAAGCCTCCGCGACCCCGTCCGGTCCGGCTCCTTAAGCCCACCGGACGGACCGACGGACCCGATCCCCCAACCCCACAGGGAGAACGCCCAATGAGCAAGCCGCTGGAAGGCATCAAGATCATCGACTTCACCCACGTCCAGGCCGGCCCTGCCTGCACGCAGCTGCTCGCCTGGTTCGGCGCCGACGTGATCAAGGTCGAGCGCCCCGGCGCCGGCGACGTCACCCGGACCCAGCTGCGCCACGTCGAAGACGCGGACGCGCTCTACTTCACGATGCTGAACTCCAACAAGCGCTCGCTCACCCTCGACACCAAGACCCAGGCCGGCAAGGAAGTCCTTGAGAAGCTGATCCAGGACTCGGACGTCATGGTCGAGAATTTCGGCCCCGGCGCCCTCGACCGGATGGGCTTCTCCTGGGCGCGCATCCAGGAGCTGAACCCGGGCATGATCCTGGCTTCGGTGAAGGGCTTCTCGGACGGTCACCACTACGAGGATCTGAAGGTCTACGAGAACGTCGCCCAGTGCGCCGGCGGCGCCGCCTCGACCACAGGCTTCTGGGACGGCCCGCCCACCGTCAGCGCCGCCGCGCTCGGCGATTCCAACACCGGCATGCACCTCGCCATCGGCATCCTCACGGCGCTCCACCAGAAGAACAAGACCGGCAAGGGCCAGAAGGTCGCCGTGTCGATGCAGGACTCGGTGATCAACCTCTGCCGGGTGAAGCTGCGCGACCAGCAGCGCCTCGACGCCCTCGGCTATCTCGAGGAATACCCGCAATACCCCCACGGCGAGTTCTCCGACGTGGTGCCCCGCGGCGGCAACGCGGGCGGCGGCGGCCAGCCGGGCTGGGTGCTGAAGTGCAAGGGCTGGGAGACCGACCCGAACGCCTACATCTACTTCACGATCCAGGGTCACGCCTGGGCGCCGATCTGCAAGGTGCTGGGCCACGAGGAGTGGATCACCGATCCCGCCTACAACACGCCGCGCGCCCGCCAGGACAAGATCTTCGACATCTTCAAGACCATCGAGGAATGGCTCGCCGACAAGACCAAGTTCGAGGCGGTGGACATCCTGCGCACCTACGACATCCCCTGCGCGCCGGTCCTGTCGATGAAGGAGATTGCCGAGGACAAGTCGCTGCGCGCCAGCGGCACGGTGGTCGAGGTGCCACACCCGAAGCTCGGCTCGTACCTGACCGTCGGCAGCCCGATCAAGTTCTCCGACATGCAGGTCGAGGTGAAGGCCTCGCCGCTGCTCGGCGAGCACACCGACGAGGTGCTGGAAGGCCTCGGCTACACTCCGGAACAGATCCGGGCCATGCACGAGGCCCGCGCGGTCTGATAAGGAACGACCGACCTCTGCAATCCTGAGACAGGACGGCGCCACTCCAGCGCCGTCCTTGTCATGTGGGAAGCCCGGATTCGATGCGCGTGTTCCTGAGCCGTTTTCTCCCGGAGCTGACGCCGGTCAGCAAGCGCGAGCGCCTGCGCTCCGCCGCAGGTGACCTGGTCGGCATCCTGGCGACCGGCCTCGTCTGCCGCGCCTCCGTGGGCTCCGAGGCGCTCCCGGTGCTGATCGCCCCGATGGGGGCTTCGGCGGTGCTGCTCTTCGCCGTGCCGGCGAGCCCCCTGGCGCATCCCTGATCGATCCTCGGCGGCAACATCGTGGCGGCGCTCGTGGGCGTCACGGCCGCGACCTGGATCGCCGACCCGTTCGTGGCCGCCGCCTGCGCCATCGGCGTCGCGATCGCCCTGATGATGGCCCTGCGCTGCCTGCACCCGCCGAGCGGCGCGGTGGCGCTGACGGCGGTGCCCGGCGGACCGGCGATCAAGGAATTGGGCTACGGCTTCGTGCTGTGGCCGGTCGCGGCCAACTCGCTGCTGCTGCTCGCCACCGCCCTGCTGTTCAACAACCTGACCGGGCGCGCCTACCCGCACCTGCGCCCGGCCGGGCCGCGGACGGCGGATCCGCCCTCCGATGCGCGGGTGGGCTTCCGGGCCTCGGATCTCGACGCCGCCTTGGAAGATTTCGACCAGCTCCTCGACGTCGACCGGAGCGACCTTGAGCAGATCCTGCGGCGCGTGCAGATGCGGGTCTACGGCCGCCGCTCGGGGCCGATCACCTGCGCGGCGATCATGTCGCGCGACGTGATCGCAGTGGCACCGGACGCGCCCTTGTCCGAGGCCATGCGGCTGTTGCGCCGCCACCGGATCAAGGCGCTGCCGGTCACCGACGAGGGCGCGCGCGTCCTCGGCATCGTCACGCAGACCGATCTCCTCGACAAGGCCGCCTGGGACCGGTCCGGACCGCGCCTCGGCCTCGGCCGCCGCCTGCGGCTCACCGCCGAGCGGGGCCGCGCCCCCCATGGCTGCGCGGCGGACATCATGAGCGCGGTCGACCCGGTCGGTCCGGACACGCCCATCGCCGCGCTGGTGCCGCGGATGTCGGAGGCGGGGCTGCACCATTTGCCGGTGGTCGATTCCGACGGCCGTCTGGTCGGGATCGTCTCGCAGACCGACCTGATCCCGGCCCTCCTGTCCGAGACCGATGCGCCCGAGGCGTCGATCCGCGCCCGCGCACCGGCCCGGGCCGCCCTGGCCTGAGCCTCAGCGGCCGGCGGGCGGATCCGCCAGGAAGAACGCGACCGCCTGCGCCACCACGGCCGGCTGGTGGGCGTGCGGCCCGTCGTATTCGACATAGGTGACCGGGTAGCCGGCCTCGCGCAGGGCCGGCACGTGGACCCGGGCGCTCCGGTCGATGGGGATCTGCTCGTCCTGGGTCCCGTGCGACAGGAAGATGCGCGGTGCGCCGACCTGCAGGTGCACCGACAGGAACCCGGCCGACGAGACGATCAGGTGGCTCGCGACGTCGCCGTTCGCGAGCCCGAGGGAGAGCGTGTAGCTCCCGCCGTCGGAATGGCCGGCGAAGCAGAGCCGCGCCGGATCGAGGAGGAACCGGTCCGCCACATGGGCCAGCGCCGTCGCGACCCGCTCCCGGTCCGGCCCATGGCCGGCGATGACGATGTCCCAGGTCGGAAACTGCGATTGCGGCACAAGGAGCAGGAAGCGCTCCGTGCGGGCATGCCCCTCCAGCATCGGCAGGATGCGCTCGGCGCTGCCGCCGCCGCCGTGGAACAGCACCACCAGCGGGCAGGGCTTGCGCGGATCGAGGCCTTCGGGAACCATCAGCACCGCGTCGCGCTCGGCGAACAGGCCGATCTCATGCTTGCCTGGGGGGTGGGGCTCGTTCGAGGGCAGCCGGTGCCGGAAATGCAGGCGGCCGGCAAGGTCTGGGTCGATCATGGATGCACGTCACAGAACGGATGACGGATCCGGCGCCGTCCTTGCGAGCGCAGCGAAGCAATCCACTCGCTGCACGCTGATCTTGACCGCGCTGCCCTGGGTCACTTCGCTTCGCTCGTGATGACGGTGCGGGGAAGATCTCCCGGTGGCCAGGAGCTCCAGCGGAACGCCATCCCGCACGGATCCGCGACGCCGTTCCAATCAAGGCAAAGAGCCGGGCTCGACACGCGAGCCCGGCTTCGATGGTCTCGGATCAGAGATCTCGCGAGGGTTTCGGCCTCACTTCTTCTTCTTGATCCCGCTCTGCGGGTTGAGGCTGCCGATGTTGCCGCTCTCGCTGCCGGCGGCCGGGTCGATGACCGCGTTGACCAGGGCCGGGCGGCCCGAGTTCATCGCCTCGTTGACCGCGCGGGTCAGCTCGTCCGGCGTGGTGACGTGGTAGCCGACGCCGCCGAAGGCCTCCATCATCTTGTCGTAGCGGGAATCCGGCACGAACACCGTCGTGGCCGGGTCGCGGCCGGTCGGATCGGTGTCGGTGCCGCGGTAGATGCCGTTGTTGTTGAACACCACGATGCAGACCGGCAGGCCGTACCGGCAGATCGTCTCGACCTCCATTCCGGAGAAGCCGAAGGCGCTGTCACCCTCGACGCAGAGCACCGGCTTGCCGGTCTCGACGGCGGCCGCGACGGCGAAGCCCATGCCGATGCCCATGATGCCCCAGGTGCCGACATCCAGGCGCTTGCGCGGCTGGTACATGTCGATGATGCCCCGGGCGAGGTCGAGGGTGTTGGCGCCCTCGTTGACCAAGATCGCGTCCGGCCGCTCCTTCACGATGGTGCGCAGGGCGCCGAGGGCGGCGTGGAAGGTCATGGGCGAGGCGTTGCTCATGAGCTTCGGCGCCATCTTGGCGATGTTGGCGTCGCGCTTGGTCTTGAGCGTGTCGATCCAGTCGGACGGGGGCTGCTGCCAGCCCTTGCCCATGCCGTTCAGCAGCGCCTGCACGCAGGAGGCGATATCGCCGACGACGGGAGCCACGATCTCGACGTTCGAGTCCATCTCGCGGGGCTCGATGTCGATCTGGATGAACTTGGTCGAGCCCGGCTCGCCCCAGCTCTTGCCCTTGCCGTGCGACAGCAGCCAGTTCAGCCGGGCGCCGATCAGCAGCACCACATCCGAGTCCTTGAGCGCCGTCGAGCGCGCCGCGCCGGCCGAGAGCGGGTGGGTGTCGGGCAGGAGGCCCTTGGCCATGCTCATCGGCACGTAGGGGATGCCGCTGGTCTCGACCAGCGCCCGGATGGCCTCGTCGGCCTGCGCGTAGGCGGCGCCCTTACCGAGCACGATCAGCGGCCGCTTGGCGGATTTCAGGACGTCGAGCGCCCGGGCGATCGCCTCGGGGGCGGGGTGCTGGGCGGGGGCCGGATCGATCACCTTGACCAGCGACTGGCGGCCGGCCTCGGCATCCATCACCTGGGCGAACAGCTTGGCGGGCAGGTCGAGGTAGACGCCGCCCGGCCGGCCCGAGCAGGCGGCCCGGATCGCGCGGGCGACGCCGATGCCGATATCGGCGGCGTGCAGCACGCGGAAGGCCGCCTTGCACAAGGGCTTCGCGATGGCGAGCTGGTCCATCTCCTCGTAGTCGCCCTGCTGCAGATCGACGATCTCGCGCTCGGACGAGCCCGAGATCAGGATCATCGGGAAGCAGTTGGTCGTGGCGTTGGCGAGCGCCGTCAGGCCGTTGAGGAAGCCCGGAGCCGAGACGGTGAGGCAAATGCCCGGCTTCTGGGTGAGGAAGCCGGCGATCGCCGCGGCGTTGCCGGCATGCTGCTCGTGGCGGAACGAGATCACCCGCATCCCCTCGGCCTGGGCCATGCGGCCGAGGTCGGTGATCGGGATGCCGGGGACACCGTAGATCGTCTCAATGCCGTTGAGCTTGAGCGCGTCGATGACGAGGTGGAAGCCGTCGGTCAGGTCGGGCTCGGCCTCGATTTCTGGTGCGGTGTGGACGATCTTGGCCAGGGCAGTCATCGCGGGATCTCCGAAGGGTCGATTTCTGTGTGGGGGACGGGCGGGGCTCAGGCCGCCCGGATCGGCTGGGCGGCGAGCGCCGCGTGGGGCTCTTCCGTGGCGAGATAGCGGGCTCGCATGGGGCGGAGCAGGAACATGGCCAGGGCCGCCGCCGTGACGTTGAGGACGATGATCAGCGTGAACACCGCCGACCAGCCGTAGGCCGTCGAGAGCAGGCTAGCGAAGGGCACGAGGAACGCCGCCGTTCCCTTGGCGGTGTAGAGCAGGCCGGCGTTGCTGGCGGCGTATTTCGAACCGAACGTGTCACCGCATGTCGCCGGGAACAGCGAGTAGATCTCGCCGAACACACCGAAATAGACTGCGGTGGCCAGGACGAAGACCATCGGATTGTGCCCGTAGGTCAGGAGGACGATCACCGCCAGCGCCGCGGTCGAGAAGGCGATGAACATGGTGTTCTCGCGGCCGATATGGTCGGACACGAAGCCGAAGAACGGCCGCCCGAACCCGTCGAAGATCCGGTCGAGGGAAATCGCCAGCGTCAGCGCCGCCATCTGGAGACCGAACAGGCTGACCGGCACGCCGGCCACCTGGAAGTCGTGGGCGATCGGGGCAATCTGCGCCGCCGCCATCAAGCCGCCGGAGGCGACCATCACGAACATCGCGTACATCACCCAGAAGACCGGCGTGCGGACGGCCTCGCGGGGGCTGCGGTCGACCTTGGTCTGCGGCAGGCGCAGGCTCTTGCGCTGGACCTGCGTGATCGTCGACGGCTTGCGCAGCAGGAAGGCGAGGACGAACACCACGGCGCCCTGGCCGAGACCGAAGTACAGGAAGGCGTCCTGGTAGCCGCTGGTGGCGATCATCCGGGCGATCGGCACCACCGTGATGGCCGCGCCGGCTCCGAACCCGGCAGCCGTAGCGCCTGCCGCGAGGCCGCGGCGATGGGGGAACCACTTCAGCGCGTTGCCCACGCAGGTCCCATACACCGAGCCGGCGCCGATACCGGCGATCACGGCGCCGAGGTACAGCATGAACAGGCTGTCGGCGTAGGCGTCGATGGTCCAGGCAAGGGCGATCATCACGCCGCCGAAGGCGACGACGATCTTCGGGCCGTAGCGGTCGACGAACCACGCCTCGACGGGCACCAGCCAGGTTTCGGTGGCGACGAACAGCGTGAAGGCGAGCTGGATCGCAGCTCGTCCCCAATGATAGCGTTGGTCGATCGGGTCGACGAACAAGGTCCAACCGTATTGCAGGTTGGCGATCATGGCCATGCAGATCACGCCGAAGGCGAGCTGCCACCATTTCGCCGACGGCGAATCTTGGCGTTCCATCCCAGAGCCTCTCTTTTGGGCGCCGCGGCCTTCCGGTGGCAGCGTCTCTCGTGCACCGACGATCATGCACATCCGTTCCAGGTATGCAATATACCAGCGTGAGACGGACAGGATGAACTGTCAGGGCGGCGATATTATGCCGTTTGCCCGGCCTCTGGAATCGTGCCCCACGCCCCCAGCGTCGGGGTGTCGGCGGGGCTCAGGATCTCGTCGAGGAGGGGGATTGAAGCCAGATCGGTCGGCACGCCGATCAGTCCGCGCGCCGCCGCCCATTCCGGTCCGTCGCCGACCGCCGCGAGGGCGTCACGGTCCAGCGCCGTGATCCGCCCGCGGTCGAGCCGCAGGATCGCCCGGCCGGTCTCGGCCTGGACAAAGCGGATGGCGGGCATACGGCGCAGACATTCGCGCAGGAAGCCCGTGTTGGCGGGTGCCGAGAGGTCGACGCCCTTGAAAACCGCCTCGGGGCTGCGGGCAAAGATGTCGACCTTCCGGAACCGGTCGATGTCGATCAGCCCCGTCACGTCGAGGATGTTGAGCACCCCATCCGACCAGAACGCGATGGTGCGCGGCCGCTCGCCGAGCGGCACGCTGTTGTCGAGGAACTCGCAGACTACCCGCTTGTCCCGGGCGAGCGCCCAGTTGAAGAACAGGCGCGGCATGCCGGTATAGGCCTCGACGTTGTGGGCCAGGAGATCCTCGACCGCCTTGTAACGGCCGAACAGTTCGCCGCGCTTCCAGGCGCGCTCGACAGTATCGGCGGGCGGCGTGACCATGAACTGCATGTAGACCCGGTCTCCGAACCGGGTAAGCAGTTGGCCGCCGCCATCGGAGCCGGCCTCGGCCTGGAAGCTGTCGAACCGGAACCGATCGATGAGCAGGTTCGAGATCCGCCGCTCGGCCGCCTTGCGGGTGACGTAGCGGTCTAGCTTCATGTCGACGATCTCGACCTCGTAGCCCGTCAGCGTTCCGGCGTACCGGGAGGCCTCGCCGAGGCTGTCGTAGTCGAGGAGGTATTTGCGCCAGACATCCGGCGTGATCACCGCGAAGTCGGACCATGCCATGCCGAGGCGTCTGGCGAGGTCCAGCTGGTAGGGTCGGATCGTACTCTTGCCGGAGGCCGAGGCCCCTTTGACGTTCATCACCACCGGATGGTCCTGCGGCGCCAGCCGGCGATAGCCGTGGGCCTCCACCACCGCCGCGATCCAGGGTTCGATGCGTTCGCCGATCCGGCGGCTGCCATAGCCGTTCGATACCAGCGTCCCGGCGATGGTCCGCAACAGGGCGGCATCGCGGACCAGGGTGTTCTGCCGGGCGATGAGTCCGGACACCACGGCACGCAGGGCCTCGCAGGCGGCGATCTCCAGCCCGTCGGCGGATTCGGCGGCCCGCGCCTGCCAGGCGTCGAGATGGCGCAGCGCCCGGGTCGCGAGGTCTTCGCGCACGCTCGGGCGGGCCGGGGGCGCGCGCCCGAGCAGCCGGTCGAGCCAGCCGGGCTCGGGTGCAGGCTCAGGCGGCCGGTCGTCCAGGATCGCCGCGACTTCACGGGCGAGGACCGCATCGGCCTCGGCGCGGATCGTCAGCAGCGCGGCCTCGACCACGTCGAGGCGGGACGCGATGCCCTCGCGCAGGATCGTGGCGACGATCGCCCGGAAGTTCACGCCGAGATCGGCGTAGACCGCGCCCACAGGCACGGACAGGTCCGACATGACCCGGATCAGCACCTCGTGGACGACCAGGCGGCTCGCCCGGAAGCGCGTGAGCTGCCGGGCCGGCAAGCCGCACAGGTCGCTGAGATCGAAGGCGTCGCGCAGCGGCGTCTCGACGTGCTCCGGGCGGTAGACGGTGACCAGCGGCAGGAAGGCCGTCGGCAGATCGGACCGGACGCCCGGGTTCCATGGACCGATCGCCGGCTTCGGGGCGGAGGTCGCTACGGCCGTCATCCGCGGAGGCGCCCCGGCCCGGCCCGCATGGCCCGATAGATGGCCCTCATCCCGATGTACCGGAGCGCGGGGCGGGTTCGGCAGGACGACGGCATGGGCCGGGCTTCATGAGGCCGCGTCGGTCGACGGGGAGCCCTTCCCCTGTCCCGAGGCGTGCAAGCGGACGCGCGCCAGGGGTCCCGCGGGCATGCGGGCGGGGCAAGACCATCCCGCCCGCCTCCCGTGCAGGCTGACGCGCGGTCCTAGAAGACCTTCTGGAACCAGCCATGCGCGTCGTTCGTGTTGCCCCTCTGGATGTCCACCAGGAGGTTGCGAAGCCGCTGGGCCACGGGACCGGCCTTGCCGTTCCCGATGGTGAAGCTCTCTTCGCGGCCCTTCACGGTGCCGATCGGCGTGATCACCGCGGCGGTGCCGCAGGCGAAGGCCTCGGTCAGGCGTCCCGCCCGGACATCGGCGCGCCAGGCGTCGATCGTGTAGGGCTCCTCCTTGACCGAGAGACCGGATTCCCGCGCCAGCGTGATCACCGAATCGCGGGTGATGCCGTGCAGGATGCTGTCCGAGAGCGGCGGCGTGACCAGCGTGCCGTCCTCGAACACGAAGAACACGTTCATGCCGCCGAGTTCCTCGATGAAGCGGCGCTCGACCGCATCGAGGAAGACGACCTGCTCGCAGCCCTGGGCCGCGGCCTCGGATTGCGCGGCGAGGCTCGCCGCATAGTTGCCGCCGCACTTGGCCGCGCCGGTGCCGCCCGGAGCGGCCCGCGTGTAATGCTCAGACACCCAGACGGTGACGGTGCTGTTCGGATCCTTGAAATACGAGCCCACCGCCGACGCGATGGTGATGAACAGATATTCGGAAGCCGGCCTGACGCCCAGGAACGCCTCCGTGGCGATCATGAACGGCCGGAGATAGAGGCTGCCGTCGGGCGTGTCGGGAATCCAGGCGCGATCGATCTCGACGAGCTTGCGCATCGCCTCGACGAAGGCGTCCTCGGGGAACGGCGCGATCGCCAGGCGCTCGGCCGAATGGCGGAAGCGGCGCGCGTTGGCGTCGGGTCGGAACAGGGCGGCGCCGCCGTCGGCGGTGCGGTAGGCCTTCAATCCCTCGAAGATCTCCTGCGCGTAGTGCAGCACCGCCGAGGCGGGATCGAGGGGGATCGCCTCACGGGCCTGGATCCGCGCGTCGTGCCAGCCGCGACCGGCCGTATAGCGCGCCACCACCATATGGTCGGTGAACACCTTGCCGAAGCCGGGATTGGCCATCAGGGCGGCCCGCTCCTCGGCAGTCCGCGGGGCGGGATGACTTTTGATCTCGAACGTCAGGTCGCTCACGGTGTGGTCCTCATCGACTGAGTCCTTATGGCGTGCTCCGCCGCGCGAATCTACGGAGCCGGCGCATGTCGGCGCCGCCGCGGATGCGCGTCACTCCGCCGTCGCGGGCTCCGACAGCTGGAGACGGTGCAGGCGCGCATAGGCGCCCCCGGCCGCGACCAGCGCGTCGTGCCGCCCGGTCTCGATCACGCGGCCGGCCTCCAGGACGGCGATCTGATCGGCCTCGCGCACCGTCGAGAGGCGATGGGCGATCACCAGGGTGGTGCGTCCGCGCATCAACCGGGTCAGGGCCTCCTGGACGAGGCGCTCCGATTCCGAATCCAGGGCCGAGGTCGCCTCGTCGAGGAGCAGGATCGGCGCATCCTTCAGGAAGGCACGGGCGAGGGCCACGCGTTGGCGTTCGCCCCCCGAGAGCCGGCCTCCGGCTGGGCCGACCCGGAACTCGTAACCCTCCGGCAGCGCGGTCACGAAGTCATGCGCCGCGGCCGCGCGCGCCGCCGCCTCGATCTCCGCCCGGGTGGCTTCGGGACGGCCGAAGCCGATGTTCCGCGCGATCGTGTCGTCGAACAGCACGACCTCCTGCGAGACCACCGCCACGGCGGCGCGCAGCGACCCCAGGGTCACGGCGCGCACATCCTGCCCGTCGATGGTCACGGCACCCTCGGTCACGTCGTAGAGGCGCGGAACGAGGTTGAGCAGCGACGACTTGCCCGAACCCGAGCGCCCGACCAGGGCGGTGACCGAACCTGCGGGGACGGCGAGGTCGATGCCCTCCAGGGCCGGGGCGTCCGGCCGGTAGCGGAAGTGGATGTCGGCGAAGCGGATCGCCCCCTGCTCGACCCTGAGCGGCCGGGCCTCGGACGCCTCGCGGATGGCGGGCGCCTCGTCCATGACGTCGAAGTAGCGCCGGAGCGCCGCGGCCGCTTCCTGCAGAATGGCGTTGAGGTTCCCCAGCGCCCGCGCCGGCTGCGCCGCAAGGAGCAAGGCGGCCACGTAGCCGGTGAAGTCGCCGACCGTCTTCTCCCCCGCCAGGACCCGCTGGCCGACGAGCACCAGCACCCCCGCCACCGCGATCCCGCCGCCGATCTCCAGGAGCGGGTCGAGGCGCCCGCGGGCATTGGCGGCCTTCATCTTCAGGCGGCGCACCTCGTCGAGGGCCTCGGCGGCGCGGCCCTTGAGGTAGGCCTCCATCGCGTAGGTCTTGGCGACCCGGGCGCCCTGGAGGCTCTCGGAGATCAGGCTGGCGGTGGCGCCCATCTGCTCCTGCGTGGAAGTCGAAACCCGGCGGAGCTTCCTGCCGATCCGCCCGATCGGTCCCGCCACGAACGGGACCGTGACCCCCGCCACGAGGGTCAGCACCGGATCCATCCAGATCAGGGCCGCCACGAGGCCGATCAGCATGGCGATGTCGCGCAGGAGCACGGTGGAGATGCGGGTCAGCGCCTCCTTGATGAACGCGAAGTCGGTGGTGAAACGCTGGGTCAGCGCCGCCGGGCTCTCCCGGCCGAGCTGGGCGAGATCGGAGTCGATCAGGTGCCCGTAGAGCGCCGCCTGCATGTCGGCCTCGACCCGTGTGACCACGCGGTTGGTCAGCACCGTCTGGCCGTAGAGGGCGAAGCCGCGGGTGGCCGTCACCACGATCACGACGAGCGGCCCGTAGGCGATCGCCGCCGAATCCTTGCGGTCGAAAGCGTCGAAGGCGGCCTTGATCAGCGCCGGGTAGAGCCCGGTCGAGGCGCCGACCAGCGCGATCAGCACCAGCACCACGGTGAGCGTCGCCCGGTGCGGGTAGAGCCAGGTGCGCCAGAGCCGGGCGAGAAGGGAAGCGGTGTCGCCGGGAAGGCGCGCCATCCCCCCCCCCGCCGCCGCGGATCAAGGTCTTTGGTCAGCGGTCGTCGCCGCCCGGCCCACGGTCATCGTCGTGGCCGCGATGCCAGCGACCGCCCATGCCCTGGTCACCCATGCCGTGACCGCCCATCGGTCCCATGGGCCGGGCGAGGATCATGGCGCGCCGCTTCTGGTCCTGATCGAGGCTGGCGTAGAGCGGCTGCGACGCGTCGGCGAGCTTGCGCAGGGCCTCCCCTCGCGCGGTCGCGGCATCCGCCATCGCGCGCAGGGCCGCTGGCGCGTCGTCGCCGAACTTGGGCCGGTCGCGCATGGCCTCACGGCGCTGCTGGCGCATCTTGGCCATATCGCGGATCGCCGATTCCACCGGCGGCCACAGCTTCTCCTGATCGGCGTTGAGCTTCAGGCCGGCATGCAGGGCGGCGATGCGGGCATCCGTGAACGCTGCGCGGTCCTCGGGGGTCAGGGAACTCCAGCGACCCGGCCCGCGGAAACCCTCGGGGCCGCGGTCGCGGGCCACGGCCGCGCCGGCGAGCCCCAGGCCGAGGGCTCCGGTCACCAGAATGGCCGCTCTCACACGTCGGGACATGCAAACCTCCGTCTTACGCTCGGGACGTCATCGGAGCCGGCGCCCCGAGACGATGCCCGATGCTGCGCAGGAAACAGCGGGCGTGTATCCCGCTTGTGTATGTAACAATGTTACATTACTGGCAGGCGCGATCGGAGCTGTGGGACGGGTGGGATGGTGCGGGGCGCGATGAGAACAGTCCGGATTGCGGCACTCGCGACCCTGTCTCTGTGGCTCTGCTTCGCGGGGTCGGCCCGGGCCGTCGCCGAGGGCAAGCCGATCCGGGCGGTGGCGAGCTTCTCGATCCTCGGCGACCTCGTCCGACAGGTCGGCGGCGCCCATGTGGCGGTGGCGACCCTGGTCGGGCCGGATTCCGACGCCCATGGCTTCAGCCCCTCGCCGGCCGATGCGCGCAAGGTCGCCGAGGCCGACATCGTGTTCGTCAACGGCCTCGGGCTCGAGGGCTGGCTCGACCGGCTGATCCGCGCCTCCGGCACCCGCGCCCCGGTGGTGATCGCGGCGTCAGGCGTGAAGCCGATCCCCGCCCAGGACGAGCATGCCCACGGCGATGGCGATCACGGCCACGGTGACCACGCCGTGGATCCGCATGCCTGGCAGGACGTCGCCAATGTGCGGACGTACGTCGCCAATATCCGCGACGGCCTCGCCAAGGTCGACCCGGCCCATGCCGACGCCTACCGGGAGGCCGCGGTCCTCTACCTCGCCCAACTCGACGCGCTGGATCGGGACGTGCGCACGACGATCGCCGGCATCCCGCCGGAGCGGCGGCAGATCATCACGACCCATGATGCGTTCGGCTACTTTGCGGCGGCCTACGGCCTGCGCTTCGTGGCGCCGCAGGGCGTATCGACCGACAGCGAGGCGAGCCCACGGGATGTTGGAGCGATCATCCGCCAGATCCGCCGGGACCGCGTCCCGGCCGTGTTCCTGGAGAACATCAGCGACCCGCGCCAGATGGAGCAGATCGCCCGCGAGAGCGGCGCGCGCGTCGGCGGCAAGGTCTATTCCGACGCGCTCTCCGGCCCGGGCGGCCAGGCGCCGACCTATCTCGACATGATGCGGGCCAACCTGCGGGCCTTCTCGGCGGCGCTGGGGCCGAGCTAGCGCCGTTCCCGATCGGGTTGGGACGAATACGATCGGCGAGCCCGTGCCGAACGAGGCGCGGGTCCCCTCTCCCGTGCGGGAGAGGGGGCCTGGCGCGGCTGGCGAGACCGGGCTCGCCGTCCTTCCCGACCGTTGCAACACGATCGGGAACGGCTCTAGCCTGCAAAGCGCCCGAGCGGGCTGCCGGTCCAGCGCACGAAGGCGCTCCCGGATCTCAGGGTCTCGACCATCGAAAAGCGATGTCGAGGCCGAGACTTGCAGATCCCCGCAAAGCCCGATCAGACGCTTCGCGCAATCTCGAGCTTGGCCAATTCAACGGCGGCGCGCAGCTCGATCTCGGCCATCAGGCCGTCGAGCCTCGGATCGCCGGAGAGACCGGCGCGCTCGTTCAACCGGCCGGCGATGGCACGCAGGTCCTGCGGGGCGACGCGGCCGCCGAGCAGCGCGGCTTTCAGCCGGTCCAGGCCGTCGAGCAGATCCTGTCCGCGCTTGGCCGTGCGCCGACGGCGCTCCTGCGGGGTGTCGGCCTCGGTCTGGAGCAGAAGGACCGCATCGAGCCCTGCCAGCGAGGCGGCGGCGGCCGGCGCCCCGGCGCCCGAAGTGGAGGCAGGAGCGGCGCCGAGGCTGAAGCCGGCGCCACCCTCGGGTCGCCGGGCGGCCGCGACACCGCCCGCGCTCTGGATCGGCTGGCGAGTCTCGACACGCATGATCCGGCTCGCGTTGCTCCAAGCGCCCCCGCGCAGAACCGGAAACTCGGCCTGCAGGGTTAAGCGCGGGTAAACGAGCCGGCAGAAGCTGCCGGGTCGGCAGCTTCTGTGCCGGCATCCCGAGGCCTCCCGGTTTCGGCAGGCGAGAAAGATACAGTCTGTTCAAAGGCTTGCGGCGTCAGCGCGACTGGCACGACCCTGGCAGGATGGCGGCAGGTCCGTTTACCCTCGAACATCCGGCATGCGCCCGCGTCACGCGTTCAGTCTTCTCAGGTTTCTGCTCGGTGCCCTCGCGGGCGCCGTGCTGATCGCCGCCCTGCCCGGCCCGGCCTTCGCCCTGTCGCGCGTCAAGGACCTCGCCTCCATCGAGGGCGTGCGCCAGAACCAGCTCGTCGGCTACGGCATCGTGGTCGGCCTCAACGGCACCGGCGACACGCTCAACAACATCCCGTTCACCAAGCAGTCCCTCCAGGCCATGCTGGAACGGCTCGGCGTCAACACGCGCGGCGCGACCATGCGGACGCAGAACCTCGCCGCCGTGATGGTGACGGCCAACCTGCCGCCCTTCGCGGCGCAGGGTACCCGGATGGACGTGACGGTCTCGTCGCTGGGCGACGCCAAGTCCCTCCAGGGCGGCACCCTTCTGGTGACGCCACTGCTCGGCGCGGACGGCGAGGTCTACGCGCTGGCGCAGGGCTCGGTGGCGATCGCAGGCTTCTCGGCCGAGGGCGACGCCGCCAAGATCACCCGCGGCGTGCCCACGAACGGCCGCATCTCCAACGGCGCCAACATCGAGCGCGAGATCGCGTTCAAGCTGAACGACGCCCGCTCCCTGCGCCTGTCCCTGCGCAACCCCGACTTCACCACGTCGAAGCGGATCGCCGCGGCGATCAACGACTTCATGGGCGCCGACACGGCCGAGCCCACGGATCCGGCCACGGTCACGATCCAGATCCCGGCCCGCTACAACGGCAACATGATCCGCCTGATCACCGAGGTGGAGCAGCTGAAGGTCGAGCCCGACCAGACCGCCCGGGTCGTGGTCGACGAGCGCTCCGGCATCATCGTGATGGGCCGGGACGTGCGCGTCTCCACGGTGGCGATCGCCCAGGGCAACCTCACCGTGACCATCACCGAGCAGCCGCAGGTGAGCCAGCCGGCGCCGCTGTCCAACGGCCGCACCGTGGTGGTGCCGCGCACCGGCCTGAAGGTCGACACCGGCGACGGCAACAAGCTCGCCCTGGTCAAGGAAGGCGTGAGCCTGCGCGAGCTGGTCGATGGCCTCAACGCGCTGGGCGTCGGCCCGCGGGATCTGATCTCGATCCTCCAGGCGATCAAGGCCGCCGGCGCGCTCCAGGCCGATATCGAATTGATGTGACGAACCGGACGCGGAGGGTCGAACCATGCTGCAACTCGCCAGTCTCGCGGCCAGCGCCGCCGCCAGCGTCGGGACTTCGGCCGCCGGGAGCGCCGTCGACGGGATCATCAAGACCGCCAACAAGGCGAAGGCCTGGAAGACCGCGACCGAGTTCGAGTCGATGTTCCTGGAGAACAGCCTGGATCGCCTGACCCAGTCGGAGGGCACCGACGGTCCCCTCGGCGAGAACGGCACCGGCGGCGGCGTCTACCGCTCGATGCTGACCAAGGAATACGCGACCCAGATCGTGAAGAGCGGCGGCGTCGGGATCGCCGATTCGGTTTTTCGTGAGATCATGAAGATGCAGGGTGCGGCGGGCGAGGGAGCGATCCATGCAAAGGGCTGAACCGCTGCGCGTCGCGGACCGCGTCACCGCCGAGGCGCTGGTGGCCGGCGTGCTCAGCAACATGGCTGCCCTCGAGGCCGTGCTCGACGAGGAGGCCGCCTACGTCCGGGAGGGCCGGCTTCAGGAGGGTGTGGCCGCAGCCGAGCCGAAGGCGGCGCTGGCCGCCGCCTACATGCAGGGGCTCGAGGTCGCGAAGGCGAATGCCGTGGCGCTGAAGCGCTTCCATCCCGACGGGGTCGAGACCCTGCGGGTGGCCCATCGCCGTTTCACCGCGGCCGTGGAGGCGAACCAGACGGTGCTCGCCAGCGCCAAGACCGTGTCGGAAGGGCTGATCAAGACCCTGGCTGAGGAGATCGGTCGGGCGCAAATGCCCACGGGGTATGGTCGGCAGACGCCGGCGCCCTCCCCCTACGGTCGCGGTGTCCGCAGCGGCCCGCTGGTCCTGTCGCGGAACCTGTAAATCGCGGCTCAGCGGCGGCCGGTGCCGATCCGAAGGTAGGTCCGGACCTCGCCGAGATCGGTGTCGGCGCGGTTGTCGATCGCGAGTCGGGCGGAAACGGCCGGGACGGCCGCGAGGCCGTGGCCGGCGCGCAGGTCCGCCCCGGCGGTGACGCGCCCCGAGATGCGGATGCAGTTGTCGCTTCCGGGCAGGCGCATGAAGCCCTGCCCCTTGGACGGGCACGGCACCGGCGCGGGGGTGACGGGCGCCTTCCGGACGTCGACGGCCGCGGCCGTCCCGCCGAGGGCCAGGACCGCCGCGACGGCCATCGGCAACCCCAGACGGCCGCGCATCTCAGGCGGCCCGGCGCGCGAGATCCCGGTGCAGCCCGTCGATGTAGCGCTCGACCTCGGTGATCGATCGGTCAAGATCGGGCTCGAGGATGCGCAGACGGGCGAGGTCGCGCAGGAGGATGTCGAGGGCGATGGCGCACTCGTCGGGGTGTCCATAGCCCGCGACATACGTTTCGACGGTCCGCTCCACCAAGACGCGCGCGTTGCACGGGGGTGCGGCTCCGAGACGAAGGATCAGTGCGATCGGTCCGGACAGCGGCATGCCGGCCTCTCCTCGATCGAGAATCAGCGCACGTGCGCGTCGATGATTCGAGGATCAATCCCGGAAAGCGGCAAGACTATGGTCATTGCGGCTCAAGACGACGCATTCTCACGCCGCCCCGCAATCGGCCGACGCCGCGCGGTTCCGGTTCGATCTCGGCATTGGCGTCAGCTGATGTAGTTCACAAGCGACAGCTTCGAGAGCGTGGCGGTCACCTGATAGCTGGCCTGGAGCCGGTTCTGTACGTCGAGAAGCTTGGCCACGACTTCCTCGGTGGGCGCCTGTTCAATTCCGTCGAGGGTGTTCTGGACGGTGTTCTGCGTGGCCTTGTTGGTGGTGCTGGCGTTCGAGAGCCGCGTCGCCGCGATGGTGAGCTGCGTGACCGTGTCCTGAACGCTGGGCGTATGGTCGGCGGAGGCGAGCAGGCTGCCGGCCTTGGTCGCCACCGTCTGGTAGGTGTTGTAGGTGTTGGCGTCGTTCGTGGTGGGCAGGCCGAACGCCATGGTCGCCAGGCCGGCCAGGACGTTTTGGACCGTGGGGTCGTTGGCCCGGGCACCCGTGCCGACGCTGCCGGTGGCGCTCACCTGGACCGACTGCGTGTCGATCGCGGAGGTCGGCTTGGCCGGCGTCGTCGAGGTGTCGTAGGTGTTCTCGCCCTGGTACCAGAGCACCGTGTTCTGGGGCGTCGCTGCCGTGTAGCCGACCGGCCTTTGGCTGGCGTCGTACACGATGCGCTGCGGCATGACCCCGGACCCCGACGGGCCGCCATTCGCAGCGCCCGCGAAGAAATCCGACGCGACCGCCGCGGTGGCGTTGACCGCCAGCGTGCTGCCGGCCGCACCCGTCAAGGCATTGTTCAGCGTGGTCGACAGGGACGCCATCGTCTGCGCGGGCGTCGAACCGATGGCGAAGCTGGTGGTCGATTTCGGGTCCGCGCTGGTCGCGGCCGTGAGCGTAACGGTCGTCGAGGTGCCGTCCGCCATCTTCAGCGCGAACGTCACGGTGTCGCCGACGGCCGGCTGGGTCGTCATATTCAGGGTGAAGGTGCCCGGGCTGGTGCCGGTGCCGGCCGTGTAGGTCGAACTGAGCGCCGAGCCGGTCGTCGTCGGTGCGCCGGCCAGGGTGAAGCCGAACTTCCCCCGGGTCGCGTCGTTCGACTCCTCGGTAACCTGGACCGTCGTGGTGGGATTGGCCGGCGTCTGCGTCAGGCGACCGTTGCCCCCTGCCCCGAGCTCCGCGGTGACCCGCTGCGAGATCAGGGTCGAGAGACCGTCGAGCTTGTTGCCGCCCGAATCGGTCGTGCCGTTGAGGATCTTGTCCGCGTCGACGACCGGTTGGGTGGTGGTGTTGGTTCCGCCGAACAGGTAGTTGCCCGCCGCCGACTCGTTGAGCGTGTCGAGCGCCGTCTGCAGGTTGGCCATCGCCGTCGAGCGACCGGCGACCGAGTTCGCCGCGACGCTCTGCAGGCCGTTCTGCAGCGCCGCTCCGGTGCTGGTCCCGAGGGTCGCCACCTGCGTCAGGCTCGTGACCGCCATGCTGGTCCGAGTCTGCGCGGCGGTGATGCCGGACGCGTAGCCGCTGAGCGCGCTGAGGGTCGCCTGGGCGGCAAGGGCGGTCGAGCGCCCGGAGCCCAGGCCCCCGTACGTCTGCGAGACCTGCCCGCTGGAAAGCTGGTTCGACAGGTTGTTGAGCTGGCTCTTCAGCGTCAGGAGCTGCGAGGCATTCCGGGTCGTCAGGTAGGAGCCGGCCGCGAAGGGGGCGATCGTCGTCATGATCAGATCTGCAGCAGCTGAGTGAGCATATCGCGCGCCGCCGTGAGCACCCGGGCGTTGGCGCCGTAGGCGGTCTGCAGGGCGATCAGGTTCGACATCTCCTGGTCGATGTTGACCCCCGCCCCGGAGGAGAACCGGCTCTGGGCCGTGGAGAGCGCGGTCTGCTGGGTGGCGTCGAGCGCCGAGGCGTTCGAGGCCGCCGCCCCCTGTGAAGCGATGACGTCCTGGGCGAAGCCCACCACGGTCGCGCGGTAGGGGGCCGAGACGCCGCCGATGCCGCTGGACGACGAAAAGGTCTGCTGGGTGGACGTCAGCGCCGAGAACAGCTTCTGCGCGCGCGCGCCCGACGCGCTCGTATCCGTGGCGCTCGTGGCCGTGAGCGCCGACGTGTTCCCCGACAGGGCACCGTTCACGGTCAGGCGCTGCGCGAAACCGGTGAGCTGCGAGCCGCCGTCGAACGAACCGGTGTAGAGCTTGTTGCCGGTGCCATCGACGAACAGCGCGATCGACGGGTTGCCGGTGTTCAGGTCCGAGGCCGAGACGGCCGAGACGTTGGCGGTCGCCGCGGCGACGACCTTGCCGGCCGCCGCCAGCGTCAGGGTCGCGCTCGTCGCGGTCGAGGACACCGGGGTCGCCGACAGGGTCGGCAATTGATAGGCGCCGCCCGATAGGTTGAAGGTGGAGAACGCCGACTGGATCGCCGCCGCGTAGGTGCTCGGGCCGCCGCTCGCGTTGAAGGTCAGCGTCAGCCCGCTCGCGTCCGTCGTCTGGGCGGCCGGCACGATCGTGCCGCTGGAGGTCGCCGAGGCCACCAGCGTCACGTTGCGGACCGCTCCGTTGTTGTCGGTGACCGGGAACGTGATCGTGTTGCCGGGCTGCATCGTCGGGACGGTGACCTGCGTGTCGGTCCCGCTGTAAGTCCCGGTCGTGGTCGTGTTCGTCAGCGCGGTCGAGAGGCCGGCGGCGAGGTCGTCGAGCTGGCGCTGCGCCTGCGGCAGGGTCTGGTCGCGCATCTCGATCTCGGCGGCCAGGCTGCCGGACCGGAGCACGCCCGGCGCGCCGAGATCGATCTTGCCGCCGCCCGGCAGCGTCGCCGTGATGGTGCCCACCGTGCGCTGGCTCGGATCGGTGGCGTAGCTTGCGGAGGCGTCGAGGACCCCGCGCCCGTCGAAGCTCAGGCTCGCAGCGTTCCCGCGATCCACCAGCGTCACGCCCGACTGGGTCATGACCGAGACAGTGCCGTCCCGCTGCTGGACCGTCTGCACGTCCATGTAACTCGACAGGCTGTTGATCGCCTGATCGCGCTGGTCCTGCAGGTCGGTCAGGGACGCGCTGTCGGTGGTGTTCTGGATCTTGCCGTTCAGCTTCGCGATGTTGGACAGGATCGTGCTCGCGGCACTCGTGTCGGTGCCGAGCTGCGATTCGATTCCGGTGCGCAGGTTCTGCACCGTGCCGGCGGAGCTGTTGATCAGGCTGGCCAGTGCCGAGGCGTTGCCCAGGACCGTCGTGCGCGCGGCCGCCGAGGTCGGATTGGCGGCAAGCTCCTGGAGGGATTCGGTGAAGGTGTTGAGCGTGCCGTCGAGGGAGGTCGAACTGCCCGGCGTCCCGTAGAGCGCATCGAGCTGAGTGGCGATTCCGGACTTGGTGCTGGTGTAGGCCGCCCCCGAGGTCTCCAGCCGGAGCTGGTTCAGGGCCGCAGCGTCGAAGCTGCGGGTGATCTGCCCGACGGCGACACCCGAATTGTTGGGGCCGTTGGCGACCGTCGAGAGGGTGCGCTTGACGTAGCCCGCCGTGCCGGCATTGGCGACGTTCTGCGAGACGACGTTGATCGCCGCCTGCGTGGCGGCCAGCCCTGCGGTCGCGGTGGAAATCGCGTTCAGCGACATGTCACGGCCTCCGCGGCTCGAATCCCGTCGTCAATCAGCGGATCACGTTGAGCAGATCAGACATCATCGTCTGGGCCGTCGACATCACACGCGTGTTCGCAGAGTAGGCCTGCTGGGTTACGATCATCTTAGAGAACTCGGTCGCAATGTCGGTATTGGATTGCTCGACGCTGGCGCCCGAGATGGTGCTGCCGTTGAGACCCGCCAGCGGCGGCCCGGAATCGGCCGACTGAAGATAGTTTCCGTTGGAATCGGCTTTCAGCCCGTCGGGATTTGCGAAGTTGACGATCCCCACGGAGGCGAGGGCCACCACCGAGCCGTTCGAGAAGGTCCCGTTGACCTTGCCGTCCGCACCCATCGCGACGCTCGTGAGCGTACCGGAACTGTTCCCGTTCTGCGTCAGCGAATTGGTCGTCGCCGCGCCTGACGTGTCGGCGTACTGCGTCAGGCCCGCCGAATCGATGTTCATGTTCAGGTTCGAATAGGTGTAGTCGCCGATCGTCACCGGACCGAGAGCGACCGGGTTGCCCGACGGGGATGTCAGCTTGCCGGTCGAGTCGAACGTGAAGGTCGTGCCGACATTGTTCCAGTCGGATGTGCTGAGCGCGGTCGGGTCGGTCGCGTAGTACAGGTTCCACTTCGCCGGCTGGGACGGCGTCGTCGAGGCATCCTGAACCTTGGCCCAGCGTGTCGTCAGCGTAACCGGCGCACCCGTCGACGTGTAGATTGGCAAAGACGGACCCGCGATGCTGTTGCTCAGGAAGGTCGTAACGGCGCCGGCCTGGGTCGAATCGACCTTGACGCCCGTCTGCCCGGTACCGTTGAGCACGACGGCCGAGGCATTCTGGTCGTAGAGATCAGAGCCCGATGTCGAGGAGGCCGACGTGTTGGGAGTCGCGGGCAGATTGGCCGCGTAGGTGATCGTCGTCGTCGCCTGGGCCGGAAGCGACGTGTTCCCGAGCTTGATCAGCCCGGTGCTGGTCGTCTGACCCGTGATCGGATCGAGATTGGATCCGGTCAGGTACCCGCCCGCGCCGTTGACGAGATAGCCGTCCTTGTCCTGGGAGAAGTCGCCACGGCGCGTATACAGGTTGGTGCCGCCGAACGTCGCGGCGCCACTCGCGTCGCCGGTCTTCTGCACCACGGTGAAGAAGCCCTGGCCGTTGATGGCCATGTTGGTGGGCACGCTCGACGAGACGATGTTGCCCGCCAGCGTATTGGTGAGCTGCGACTGGGCCAGCACCGATCCGGCGACCTCGCGCTTCGGCGTCGATTCGGACATCAGGTCGACGAAGCTGGTGTCGATCCGCTTGAAGCCGGTCGTCTGCGAGTTCGCGATGTTCCCGGAGATGTTGCTGATGGCGTAGGATTGCGCCTGGAGTCCGGAGACCGAGGTCTGAAGGGCGGTGAAAAGATCCATGGCGAACGATCCCGATGCGCGCCGCACTGACCCGCAGATTCGGGGTCCGCAACCGTCGTGCCAGGGCTAAGCCCTTGATAAATCAGAGCCCTGGCGCCCGGGACCCGGCAGGCTTCGCCGAGCGCGGCGGCCGGCTCGGCAGATCCTGCCGGGTGCGATGTCTCCCGGTACGGTCCCGCTCGCGCGGCCCGCGACGTTTACGGGGTGTTATTCCAGACGCGCGATGATGCCCGCCGGGCTAGGTTCGGGCGCGGAGCGTCCTGCCCGGAAGCACTGAACGGGTACGGATTTCGGATCTCGGGGTCATGCGGGCGAAACGGACCAGCCTCGTCCACATCATCTACTTCTCGCGTCTCAATCTGTCGTCGGACCCGGCGAAGAGATCAGAGCAGATCAACGAGATCGGCCGGACCGCCCAGAAGAAGAACGAGTTCGCGGTGATCACGAGCTTCATGATCATCGAGGGCAATTTCGCCTGCCAGGTGATCGAGGGCGAGCGCACGTCGGTGCACGAGACGTTCGACCGCGTGAGCGCCGACAGCCGGCACCGGGAAGTTCAGATCAACGAGTGGCGCGAGATCACCAAGCGCGAGTTCGTCCATTCGTTCAAGAGCGCGCAGCGCACCGCCGGCAACGACACGCTGTTCGCCAAGGCCAACCTCTTGCCGATGCTCCAGCGCGGCACGCCGAAGGCGTCCGCGATCCACAGCCTCTGCCTGTCGCTCCAAGCCGACGCGATGACCCGTCAGGGCATCGACCACCTCTTCATCTGAGTCGCCGATGTCCGAGAGCGATACGCCCCCGATCCTCATCGTCGACGACCAGGAGAAGCTCCTCCGGCTCATCGTGATGCTGATGACCCGCATCGGCTTCCCCGATGTGGAAGGTGTCACCAACGCGCCCGAGGCGCTGGAGCGGATGCGGCAGCGCCGCTACGCCCTGGTGATCTCCGATCTCGACATGGAGCCGATGGACGGGCTCAGCCTGCTGCGCGAGATCCGCGCCGACGACGCGCTGATGAACACGCCCTTCATGCTCACCGAATCGTCCTTCGATTTCGAGGACATCAACCTCGCCCACCAGGCGGGTGCCGACGCCTTCATCCTCAAGCCGTTCGACATGGCGGTGCTGAAGACGAAGCTGAAACAGGTGCTCAACCGCAAGCCGCGCAAGCGCGAGGCGCCGATGGCGGCCGAGTCGAGCCTGAGCGTGGAATTCCCGATGCTGGGGAAGTTCTGAGGCGCCTGTCCTGCAGGGGCAGCCGCGGGACGAGCGCCCTTCGCCCCCTCACGCCGCCCGCTTCTGATAGTCCTTCACGTCGGTGAACCGCACCGCCGGATAGCGCTCCTCCTCGTAGCGGAGGGAGAAGGCGGTCGTCGCCATGAAGACCGGCGCCCCATCGAGGTCCTTGGCCATGGCCGAGCCGTGCGAATCGATGAACTTGTCGAGGTCGGCCTCCGAGTCGGACGACACCCAACGGCAGACCGAGAACCGTGAGGTCTCGTAATCCACCGGCAGGCCGTATTCGGCCTGGAGCCGCTCCTTGAGCACGTCGAGTTGGAGCGCGCCGACCACGCCGACGATCGCCTGACTGCCGTCCTGCGGAACGAAGACCTGGACGACGCCCTCCTCGCCCATCTGCTGGAGCGCCTCGCGCAGCTTCTTGGCCTTCATGGCGTCGGTGAGCTTGATCCGGCGCAGGATCTCGGGAGCGAAGCTCGGCACGCCGCGGAACACCAGATCCTCGCCCTCGGTGAGCGTGTCGCCGATCCGGAGGGTGCCGTGATTCGGGATGCCGACCACGTCCCCGGCATAGGCCTCGTCCGCGATGGCGCGGTCCTGCGCGAAGAAGAATTGCGGGGCCGACAGCGAGATCGGCTTTCCGGTGCGCACCAGTCGCGCCTTCATGCCCCGGTTCAGCTTGCCCGAGCAGACCCGCATGAAGGCGATGCGGTCCCGATGGTTCGGGTCCATGTTCGCCTGGATCTTGAACACGAAGCCGGTCATGCGCGGCTCCGTGGGCTCCACGAGGCGCTTGTCGGCGTCCTGGCCGCGGGGCGGGGGCGCGACCTTGGCGAGRCCGTCGATGAGGTCGCGCACGCCGAAATTGCGCAGCGCCGAGCCGAAGAAGACCGGCGTCAGGTGGCCTTCGCGGAACGCGTCGAGGTCGAACGGCTTGAGGCCGCCCTCGGCGAGCTCCACCTCCTCGCGCCACGCAGCCGCGGCGCCGTTCTCGGTGAGCAGCTCGTCGAACAGCGGGTCGTCCGGACCGGACACCGCCACCATCCCGGCATCCTCGGCGGCGTCGAGCCGGCGCACGCGGTTGCCGCCGAGCTCATAGGTTCCCGAGAAGTTGCGGCCGGTGCCGATCGGCCACGTGACTGGGGCGACGTCGAGGGCGAGCGTCTTCTCGATCTCGTCGAGCAGCTCGAACGGGTCGCGGGCCTCACGGTCGAGCTTGTTGATGAAGGTGACGATCGGGATGTCGCGGAGACGGCAGACCTCGAACAACTTGCGCGTGCGCGCCTCGATGCCCTTCGCCGCATCGATCACCATCACGGCCGAATCGACCGCCGTCAGCGTCCGGTAGGTATCCTCCGAGAAATCCTCGTGGCCGGGCGTATCGAGGAGGTTGAAGACGCAGTCGCCGTACTCGAAGGTCATCACCGAGGTGACCACCGAGATGCCGCGCTCCTTCTCGATGCCCATCCAGTCGGAGCGGGTCGAGACCCGGTTGCGCTTGGCCTTGACCTCGCCGGCGAGCTGGATCGCGCCCCCGAACAGCAGCAGCTTCTCGGTGAGCGTGGTCTTGCCCGCGTCCGGGTGGGAGATGATCGCGAAGGTGCGCCGCCGCGCCACCGGATCGGCCGGCTTCGCTTCGGTCTTGGTCTGCATCAGCATGGAGCGAACGCTCTGGGTCGGCGGAACGTGGTCGCGCGGCGCGCGGCCTCGCGCGGTCTCGGGCGGTGGATCTCGGGATCGTGTAGCGGCAAGCCCCGATATTGGCAAAGACGCGGGCTTCACGGGGCGGCCTTTCAGGCACGGTACAGGGCGCCGGCAACAGGCTGCCCCGGCCGATCCACCGTCCGGGCAAGGCTCCGATGTCGCGCGCCGCCACACGCCGTCTTCTCGTGACCACGCTGCTGCTGGCCTCGGCGAGCGCGGGCCTCCGTGCGGCGGACGCGCCGCCGCCCGCGGCCGCCGACGCCGCCTTCCTCAATGCCCTGACCTGGGGGGCCTCGCCCGCGTCCTTCGCGCAGCTTCAGGCCGAAGGACGGGTGCGCTGGCTGCAGGCACAGCTCCATCCGCCGACCGAAACGCGCCTGCCACCGGCCGCGCAGGCCGAGGTCGACGCGCTGACGCCGCAGGGCAGCCTGCTCGAACGCGCCCAGGCCCTCGACGCGCAGGCCAAGGCGTTCAAGGACATCGCGGATCCCGACGCCCGGAAGGCCGCCCAGCAGGCGTTCCAGGCCGCGCTGAACACGCATGCGCGGAACGCCGCCTCCGTCTGGGTGCTCCGGGCGCTCTACAGCCCGGACCAGCTGCGCGAGCGGCTGACGTGGTTCTGGTTCAACCGGTTCAACGTCCACCAGGGCAAGTCCACCCTGCGCGCCGCCGTGGGCGACTACCTCGACACGGCGATCCGCCCGCACGCCCTCGGGCGATTCCGCGACTTGCTCATGGCGAGCCTGCGCCACCCGGCGATGCTGCGCTACCTCGACAATGCCGACAACGCCGCCGGCCGCATCAACGAGAACTACGCCCGCGAGATCATGGAGCTGCACACGATGGGTGTCGGCTCCGGCTACACGCAGGGCGACGTGGAGGCGCTGGCCCGGATCCTCACCGGAATCGGCATCGACCTGAAGCCCGAGGATCCGAAGCTCCGCCCCGACCACGCCGCCGACTTCCGGCGGGACGGATTGTTCGAATTCAACCCGAACCGGCATGATTACGGCGACAAGGTCTTCCTCGGCGGGCACATCCAGGGCCGCGGCTGGCTGGAGGTCGAAGAGGCGGTGGACCTGATCGCCCGCAGCCCCGCCACCGCGACGAACGTCTCTCGGGCGCTCGCCGCCTACCTCCTGGGTCAGGCGCCGGACGAGGCGCTCGTGGCCCGGCTCGCGGCCGTCTTCAGCCGGAGCGACGGCGACATCGCCGCCGTGACGGAGGCCCTGGCGCGCGAACCGGCGCTGACGGCCGAGCGCAGCGGCGCCTTCAAGGTTCCGGTGCGCTACGTCTTCTCGGCCCTGCGCATGGCCTACGACCAGCGCGTGATCCGCAATGCCGGCCCGGTGCTCGGCTGGCTGAACCGCCTCGGCGAGGGGCTGTTCAACCGCTCGACGCCGGACGGGTACCCCCTCGACGCCGCCGCCTGGAGCGGTCCGGGGCAGCTCGCGACGCGGTTCGAGATCGCCCGGCAGATCGGGTCCGGATCGGCCGGCCTGTTCAAACCGGCGCCGCCCGATCAGGCCGAGGAGCCGGCCTTTCCGGTGCTCGCCAACGGGCTCTACTTCTCGACCGTGTCCGCCACCCTGTCGGCGGCGACGCGGGCGGCCCTCGCCCAAGCGGTCTCGCCGCAGGACTGGAACACCCTCTACCTCGCCTCGCCGGAGTTCATGCGATGAACCGTCGCGATCTGATCCGCGCCGCCGCGGCGCTGGGCCTGTCCACGGTGGCCGGCCGCGTCTGGGCGGCCCCGAAGGCCGATGCGCGCCTCCTCGTGGTGTTCCTGCGCGGCGCCTACGACGCCGCCAACGTGGTGATCCCCACCGGGAGCGATTTCTACTACCGGTCGAGGCCGCATCTCGCGATCGCCAAGTCGGACGCCGCGGACCCCAAGGCTGCCCTGGCGCTCGACGGCGACTGGAGCCTGCACCCGGCGCTTCGGGACACGCTCCTGCCGCTCTACGCGAACGGTCAGGCGGCGTTCGTACCCTCCGCCGGCACCGACGACCTGACCCGGAGCCATTTCGAGACCCAGGACACGATCGAGATGGGCCAGAACGTGGGCTCCGCCCGCGACTACAATTCCGGCTTCATGGCCCGGCTCGCCGCCGAGCTGACCCGGATCCGGCCGATCGCCTTCACAGACCAGATGCCGCTGATCTTCCGGGGCCGCGAGACGGTGCCGAACATCGCCATCAACGGCGTCGGCAAGCCCGGCATTGACGACCGGCAGGCCCGCCTCATCGCCGCCATGTACAGCGACACCAAGCTGGCCGCCGCCGTGGCCGAGGGGTTCCGGGTGCGCGACGCGGTCTACCAGTCGATCTCCGACCATGCGGCGCAGGCCGACCGGGGGGCGGTTTCGCCCAAGGGCTTCGAGCTGTCGGCCCGGCGGATCGGCCGCCTGATGCGCGACACGTTCAATCTCGGCTTCGTGGATGTCGGGGGCTGGGACACCCACGTGAACCAGGGCGCCGGCACCGGCTACCTCGCCGACCGGCTCGGCGAACTCGGACGCGGCCTCTCCGGCTTTGTCGAGGAGATCGGGTCCGGCTGGTCCGACACGGTCGTGGTGGTGCTGTCCGAGTTCGGGCGCACGTTCCGGGAGAATGGCAACCGCGGCACGGATCACGGTCACGGCAGCGTCTACTGGATCCTGGGCGGCGGCGTCCGGGGCGGCCGCATCGCGGGACCGCAGGTCCGGGCCGACGAGGCGCACCTGTTCCAGAACCGGGATTATCCGGTCCTCACCGACTACCGGGGGCTGCTCGGCAGCCTGTTCCGGCGCCTGTACGGCCTCGATCAGGCGAGCCTGCGCCGGATTTTCCCGAGCACCGACACGACGGATCTCGCGCTGCTGTAGGGGCCGAGTCGCCGAAGCGTCGCACCCACCCGTCCCTCTCAAGCCTGGGCTTTCGGCGCCACCGTCATCGCGAGCGCAGCGAAGCGACCCAGGGCAGCATGACATCGGCAGGCGTCGCGCGACACTGGATTGCTTCGCTGCGCTCGCAAGGACGACCGTGCGCACGTCGCACAAGCGTGTTGACACTCCTCAGGGAGACTCGACACCAGCGCGCGAAACACCTTTTGAAGGGTTGGCTCAGCACTTCGGTGTCCACCCGCTCAGGCCGCCGCGGCGGCCAGCGCGCGCAGGTCGCCGACCAGCGCGTCCACCCGCTCGGGCCGCGCATCCCAGGCGAACATGAACCGCGCCCCGCCCCCGATGAAGGTGTAGAACCGCCAGCCGCGGGCGCGCAGCCCGTCCATGGTGGTGGCCGGCATCGTCAGGAAGACGGCGTTCGCCTCCACGGGGAACAGCGCCCGCACCCCCGGCAGCCCGGCGACCGCCTCGGCGAAACGCCGGGCGCAGGCATTGCCGTGGGCGGCATTCCTAAGCCACGCGCCGCTCTCCAGCATGCCGACCCAGGGGGCGGCGAGGAACCGCATCTTGGAGGCGAGCTGGCCGGCCTGCTTGCAGCGGTAGCCGAAATCCTCCGCGAGCCGCCGGTCGAAGAACACCACGGCCTCGCCGGCATGCATGCCGTTCTTGGTCCCGCCGAAGCACAGGACATCGATACCCGACCGCCACGTCATGTCGGCCGGACTGCAGCCGAGGCTCGCGCAGGCATTGGCGAAGCGCGAGCCGTCCATGTGCAGGGCGAGCCCCAGTTCACGGCACGTCGCCGACAGCGCCCGCAGGTCCGCGAGGGTGTAGACCTGCCCCGTCTCGGTGGGCTGGGTGATCGTCACCACCCGCGGGCGCGGGAAGTGGATGTCGCTCCGGTTCTGGGCCAGACCGCGGATCGCATCCGGCGTGAGCTTCCCGCCCTCGGTCCGGACGGTCAGCAGCTTCGAGCCGTTGGAGAAGAATTCCGGTGCGCCGCACTCGTCGGTCTCGACGTGGGCCGAGTCCGCGCAGATCACGCTGTGGTAGGACTGGCACAGCGCGGCCAGCGCCAGGGCGTTGGCGGCCGTGCCGTTGAACGCGAAGAACACCTCGCACTCGGTTTCGAACAGGTCGCGGAACGCGTCGGCGGCCCGCTCCGTCCAGGCGTCCTCGCCGTAGGCCGGCGCATGGCCCCGGTTGGCCGCCTCCATGGCCGCCCAGGCTTCCGGGCAGATGCCGGAGTAGTTGTCGCTGGCGAATTGCTGCGAGTCGTCGTGTCTCATCCGCGCAACCTAGCACGGCGGCGGCGCAGATGGATCGCGCAGGCAGGTTGGAACTGGTGCGCGCTTGGTGTAATAGCCCCGCCAAGGCGTGAGCTCCACGCCGATTCGGAAACCGACGTTCCCGTCCCTCCCGGGTTCAATCCGGGCGAGGGACGTTGCCGGTTTCCAGATCGGCGGCGGGCCGCGTGAACCCAGAACTTCAGGTCCAGAGGATCAAGTCCGTTGCAGGTACTCGTTCGCGACAACAACGTCGATCAAGCGCTCCGCGTCCTCAAGAAGAAGATGCAGCGCGAGGGCATCTTCCGCGAGATGAAGCAGCGCAAGGCTTATGAGAAGCCGTCCGTGCGCAAGGCTCGCGAGAAGGCCGAGGCCGTCCGCCGCGCCCGCAAGCAGGCCCGCAAGACCGCGATCCGCGAGGGCCTGATCGCCGCGCCGAAGCCGAAGCCCCGCTTCCCCGCCGGCGGCCGCCGTCCCGGCTTCCCGTCCCCGTCTCCGACGCAGGCCCCGGGCGGCAGCGCCGCCGGTCAGGCCCCGGCCGGCACGACGCCCGCCGCCTGAGCTGCCCCGAACCGGTTTTGAGAGAGCCCGGCCCGCGCGAGCGGTCGGGCTTTTTCTTTGGAGCATGCCGGGCGACGCCGGACCCGCGGTTGCAGCGACCGACCCCGGCCCCATCCGGCAAGCACAATGACGTGACCCGGCACTGAACCACGAGGGCCGCTGTCGAGCCGCCCTCGGTCGCGCCCCTGCGCGTGATGTCGGAAAGGGGCGCGGTACGGGTTCGCGCCCTGGGCTCAGGCTGCCTTCGCGGCCATGGTTGCGTGCTCGGCCTGGACCAGCACGTCGAGGGCTCGCCACGGCTTCTGGATGTAGACGGCCTGATCGGGCAGCCGTGCATCCCGGCTCGCCCCGGAGGTGACGACCACGCGCACGCCCGGCCAGCGCCGCTTGACCGCCTGTGCCAGGGACACGCCATCCATCGCGCCCGGCAGCCGCACATCGGCGAAGAGCAGCGCGACGGTGACGTCCGACCGCTCCAGAACCGAGAGCGCAGCCTCCGCAGTGTCGCAGGCGATCACGCCGAGATCGGTCTCCTCCAGCACCGCGGTCGCGAGGTCGCGCACCGCCGCGTCGTCCTCGACGACGAGGGCCACGGGGCCGGAACTATCGGGCGTTGCGCGATCCATGAAACTCTCCTGCTGCCGGTAGGTCGCCCCGTCTCGGGCTGTCGCCTCAGGGGCGAACTTCTGATTCCCCGATTCGGCCATGCTGGCCTGACATGAGTCGGCTCACAAGAGTCGGGTCGCTCGAACGGGGCATGCCTGCCCTGCGAACAGCCAGCCCCATTTTGATGCGGAACGCTCGAAAATGGCGCAGTTTCCGTGCGGTTAAGAAACTGTTCACCGGCGTGGACCGACTGTTAACCTCCTGCGACGGAACGTCTCCGCCTGAGGCGCGGCGTTGCATCGGATCGAGTGCGGATCACAGCGAAAGGATCATCGTCCGACATGTGCCGTTTCCTCGCCTATAGCGGTGAGCCGGTCTTCCTCTCCGACCTCGTCTGCGCGCCCACCCATTCGCTGGTGCATCAGTCGCTGCACGCCGACGAAGGGAAGACCGAAACCAACGGCGACGGGTTCGGTATCGGCTGGTACGCCGAACGGCCGGAGCCGGGTGTCTATCGCGACATTTCCCCGGCTTGGTCGGACGAGAACCTCGTGAACCTCTGCGGGCAGGTCCGGGCGCGAACCTTCTTCGCCCATGTCCGCGCCTCGACCGGCACCGCGACCGCCCGGGCGAACTGCCACCCGTTCGTCTACGGCCGGCACCTGTTCATGCATAACGGCCAGATCGGCGGCTACCATCGGATCAAGCGCCGGCTCGAGGCGCTGATCCCGGACGCCTATTACGACCACCGCCGCGGCAGCACCGATTCCGAGGCGATCTTCCTGCTGGCGCTGGCCAACGGCCTGGAGGCCGATCCCGTCGGCGCCATGGCGCGGACCTTGAAGACCGTCCGCGAGCTGATGGAAGCCGCCAACGTCTGCGAGCCGCTGCGCTTTACGGCGCTGCTCACCGACGGCGAGACCCTCACGGCCTACCGCTGGGCCTGCGACGGTCGTCCGCCGAGCCTGTACTTCCGCGAGGGGCCGGGTGGCATCGTCGTGGTCTCGGAGCCGATCGACGGCTGCCGCGAGGGGTGGCAGGTGGTGCCGAAGGGCGCAACCCTGCGTGCCCGTCACGGGACGGCCACGGTCGTGCAGGCTCCGGAGCCTGCCCGCGCGGCCGCCTGACGACAGGCCGCCCCAGCCATACCGCCACGGGGATTGCCGAGACGCGCCACATCGCCACATTCCGCCTGCGGCCGAAGGTGCGGCCGAGCGGGAATCGACCGATGTATCCGGATACCGAGCTTCACATCGCCGGGCGCTGGCGCGCGGGTGCCGACCGCGACACGTTGGGGGTCCTCAACCCCGCCACGGGCGAGACGATCGGCCAATGCGCCGTCGCCACCACGGCGGATCTCGACGAGGCCCTGGCGGCCGCGTCCCGTGCATTCCCGGCTTGGCGGAAGGTCGCCCCCTTCGAACGCGCCAAGGTGATGCGCAAGGCGGCCGACCTGCTGCGCGCCCGGGTCGACGAGATCGCCCGGATCATGACCCTGGAGCAGGGCAAGCCCCTCGCCGAGGCGCGCGTCGAGACTTTGGCGGCGGCGGACATCATCGACTGGTTCGCCGAGGAGGGGAAGCGCGCCTACGGCCGCGTCATCCCGGCCCGCGCGGACGGCGTGCTGCAGGTGGCGGTGCGCGAGGCGGTGGGTCCCGTGGCCTGCTTCACCCCCTGGAACTTCCCGATCAATCAGGCGGTCCGCAAGATCTCGGCCGCCCTCTGCACCGGCTGCACGGTGATCCTGAAGGGACCTGAAGACACCCCGGCGAGCTGCGCCGCCCTGGTGCGGGCCTTCCTGGATGCCGGCATTCCGGGCGACGCTCTCTCGCTCGTCTACGGCGACCCCGAGACCATCTCGGCCTACCTGATCCCGCACCCGGTGATCCGGAAGATCTCGTTCACCGGATCGACCGTGGTCGGCAAGAAGCTCGCCGCGCTCGCCGGCGAGCACATGAAGCGGGCCACCATGGAACTCGGTGGCCACGCCCCGGCGATCGTGTTCGGCGATGCCGACGTGGAGAAGGCCATCGCGGTTCTCGCCCCGTCGAAGTTCCGCAACGCCGGTCAGGTCTGCGTGTCGCCGACCCGCTTCCTGGTCCACGACTCGGTCTTCGACCGCTTCGTCGAGGGCTTCACCACCTTCGCCAAGACCCTTCAGGTCGGCGACGGGCTCGATCCCGAGACCAAGATGGGTCCCCTCGTCCACGCGCGGCGCCTCGACGCCATCGCGGCGCTCACGGCGGATGCAAAGTCCAGCGGCGCGACGCTGCGCGCCGGCGGCAACCGCATCGGAAACCAGGGCAACTTCTTCGAGCCGACGGTCTTCACCGAGGTGCCGCTGACCGCCCGGCTCATGAAGGAAGAGCCGTTCGGCCCCGTCGCGATGATCAACCGGTTCTCGGATGACGAGGAGGCGCTGACCGAGGCCAACCGCCTGCCCTACGGGCTCGCGGCCTACGCCTACACCCGCTCCGCCGAGCGGGCGGCCCGGGTGTCGAACACGGTCGAGAGCGGGATGATCTCCATCAACCACCACGGCCTCGCCCTGCCGGAGACGCCGTTCGGCGGCGTCAAGGATTCGGGCTACGGCAGCGAGGGCGGCCCGGAGGCGCTGGACGCCTACCTGGTCACCAAGTTCGTCACGCAGGCGAACTTCTGACACGCCGGCCGGTGCGCCTGCGCGGCGCGCCGGCCGTCCCGCCTCAGTAATGCGGCGGCGGCGGCTCCGAGCCCCGCGGCGACGCCCGGGCGGCCGCCTCCTCCACCTGATCCCGGAGCATGTCCAGCTGCCGCGCCAGCCGGTCGATCAGCCGCCACTGCTCGGTCACGGTCCGGTTGAGGTCCTCGATCGTGGCGTCCTGCTCCATCAGGCGCATTTCCAGGCGATCGATCCGCGTGGCTTCGTCCATCTCCGACCTCCAGTCGTGCCGCGCCGAAAGCCGTCCCCGACCGGGACGGGTCGGCCTGTCGGCATCCGTGTCTCTACCTTGAAAGCAGTCCGACGACGGAGATGCCAACGCGGCGCGTCGCGGCCTCGGCGGCCCTGGTCGACGCGTCCCTCCGGATAAGTCTCGGAGGCGGCCCGCGCCCTTCCGTCAGTGGTCCGCCAAAGCCTTAGAGCCGTGCCCGGCCGCGTTGCGACGGGTTAGCGGTTTGCCGCGTTGAGTGGTGAAGGAGCCCTCGATGCCTTCACCGTTGTCTGTCGATCTGCGCGAGCGTGTCGTGGCGGCCGTGGCCGAGGGCGCCTCCTTCCATCGAGCGGCGGCCCGGTTCGGTGTAAGCGTGTCGAGTGCCAGCCGCTGGTCGGAGCGGTTCGCGCAGGAAGGCCACGTCGCGCCCAAGCCGACGGGCGGCGACGATCGTCTTCCGGCCATTGAGGGGCAGGCCGATCGGATCCTCTCCACCTACGAAGCCCGGCCCGAGATCTTCCTGCGCGAGTTGCGCGACGCCCTGGCCGCGCAGGGCGTGCAGACCAGCACGAGCGGCCTGTCGCGCTTCTTCGCCCGCCACGGCATCACCCGCAAAAAGGGGCTCTCTACGCGGCTGAGCAGGAGCGAGCCGACGTAAGGGAGGCCCGCCAAGCCTGGTTCGAGGCCCTGCCTGATCTCGATCCGGACACACTCGTCTTCCTCGACGAGACCGCGGCCGCCACCAACATGGCCCGCCGTTACGGACGCGCCCCGTGCGGTGAGCGGTGCCGGCTCCTCGTGCCGCAGGGCCACTACAAAACTACCACCGTCACAGCCGCCCTGCGCAGCACCGGCCTGTGCGCGCTCAGTCTCGTCGATGGCGCCACCAACGGCGCCCGCTTCCGCAGCTACGTCGCCGACAGCCTCGTCTCGGTGCTGCGACCCGGGGACACCGTCATCCTCGACAACCTGCCGGCCCACAAAGTCGCCGGCGTGCGCGAAGTCATCGAGGCGGTGGGGGCGCGGGTCCTGTACCTTCCGCCCTACAGTCCCGAGTTCAATCCGATCGAGCAGATCTTCGCCAAGCTCAAGCACCTGCTGCGAACCGCAACCGCCCGCACCGTGCCCGACCTCTGGGTTGCTATCCGCGAGGCCTTCACCCGCTTCACCCCAGACGAATGCCGCAACTGCATCACCGCCGCCGGATATGAGGGCGACTAGGCCGTCGCTACATAGGTGGGAACAGCTCTAGTTTCAAGCCGCCACGCTAGCCGCCCTGCGCCACGTCGCGAACGCCTCGGCTCGGAAGAGTCGGTGCGTGGGGGCTGAGACGAGGTGGCGGGGAACGGTGAAGGTGTTGTAGGTCGCTGCATGCATCGACAGGAACCGCTGGGCTGAGCCTGGCGACTGGAAGCCCTGCAGCTTGCGCTCTCGTCGTCGCACCGGGACGTGCGAGCTCTCGGCTCGATTGTTCGCTCGCTTGCGCTGGACGTGATCCGCCCTGCGAAGCCTCAGGTCACGCAGCGCAGCGCCGTAGGCCGGGCACCTGTCCGTGACCCACGCCTCGGTTGCCATCCCCTGCTTCTTCAGCAGCTTGCGCATCAGCTTCTGCGCCGCTCGCCTGTCGCGCTTGGGCTGAACCAGCACGTCCAGCACCTCGCCTTCCGCATCAACGGCCCGCCACAGGTACATCTGCCGGCCGCCGATCTTCACAAACACCTCGTCGAGATGCCAGCGCGTGTGCGGCTTGGGTCGCCGGGCTCGTAGCCCGCGCGCGATGACGGGACCAAAGGTTAGCACCCAGCGGCGGACGCTCTCGTACGTGACGATGATGCCGCGCTCGGCCAGGAGCTCCTCGACATGGCGGAAGCTGAGGGTGAAGCGCAGGTACATCCACACGGCGCGCTGGATGATGTCGCGCGGAAAGCGGTAGCCGGAGTACGAGAGCGGGCTCATGCGGCCCGGCTACGATGCTGGATCGGTCGCGGCAAGCCGGCGACCTTGCCAACGTGACAAGCCCCCGTCATGGCCTCGAAGCATGTCGGCGCCGATGTGAACTACGCCTGGCCGACCGCGCAGATCGCGGTGATGGGCGCGAAAGGTGCAGTCGAGATCATCTTCCGGAGCGAACTGGGCGACCCCGAGAAGATCGCGGCCCGGACCGGGGAGTACCAGGATCGCTTCCTGTCCCCGTTTGTCGCGGCCGAGCGCGGCTACATCGACGAGGTGATCATGCCGCACTCGACCCGCAGCCGGATCGCCCGGGCGCTGGGCATGCTCCGCACCAAGAAGATGGAGCAGTCCTGGAAGAAGCACGACAACATCTCGCTCTAAGGCGGCATTCTCATCATCGTGTCGCCAGACCGGGAAGGGGAGTTCGAAGCCCGTGATCCGATGGCAGCAGGACTACCGTGGCTGGCGCATCTGGCAGGATCAATCAGCTTTTTATGCGCGCGAACCAGCTTGCCGCTATTCAGCCTGCACACTCACTGCAACCAGCCTTCGCCGTCTATGCACCGGCGTCGATGCGGTCGAGCGCTCGTATGCCGGGGAGCCGGCACCGATCTGGTATCTGTTCGCAATGGCCTTTCCCGGATTCGGTCCGATTGATCTCAGCGGCGTCGAATAATCGACGTCAATAAAAAGTTAACATTCTTAAATACGATCTTTAGACTGAATGTGAAACATAGACATTGAACAAACGACGACCTGCCCCAAACGGATCGGAATGAGTTCGCAAAGGTCCATTGTAAGCGGTGCTCGTGACTTGCGCTCGGGTTAAGTGTCGCGGTTTCTACGCCGATCGACAGGTCTGGATATGGCCTCGTGCGGCCGGGGAAATCATGGACATGATGCCGAGGCTGCGAATCGGCGGCCGGATCTATAGCCAGGCCATGTACTCGCAGTCCGACCGTACTGACTCAAATATCTTCAATATGGGCTACCCGTCCGCTTTTCGGGCGTGTCGCAAACGCGAATAGGCCGACGTTCACGGCTCGTTAGGCATACCTGCCGAGCTTGCCGCTCCGCTTTCGGAGCCGGCCCATGATCCTGTCTGTCATCGCTGCCAAGCTCAAGCAGCGCGCCAAAGCCGACTTCAGGGKCCGGCAYTTCGAAGCCGCGCTCAWCGTSCAGGCMGTCTCCTGGTACCTGCGCTACCCGCTGAGCTACCGCGACATCGAGGAGTTGTTCCTGGAACGCGGYYTGGAGGTGGACCACTCCACCCTGAACCGCTGGGTCCTGGCCTACGCGCCGCTGATCGAGAAGCGGCTGCGCCAGTTCCGTCGGCCGCACTGCGGCTCGATTGGGGTCGACGAAACGTACATCAAGGTGCGSGGTGAGTGGCGCTACCTCTACCGGGCCATCGACAAGCACGGCACGTCGGTGGACTTCCTGCTCACCGCCCACCGCGACCTCGACGCCGCCAAGCGGTTCTTCCGTAAGATGCTCCAGGATCAGCCGCTCCTCGCCCCGGACCGCATCGGCACCGATAGCGCTGGACCGTACCCGTCAGCCATCGCCGATAGCCGCGAGGCGGGTCTGCTGCCGCGCACGCCGGTCCACTACGTCACCAAGCACCTGCAACAGGGGATTGAGAGCGACCACTTCCGGGTGAAACGGGCGATGCCGCGGGTAGGCGGCTTCCGTTCGTTCCACACAACCCGGCGCACGATCTGCGGCTTGGAAGCCATGCTGTGGCTGCGCAAAGGCTTCGGCTTTACCGGCGCGTGGACCGTCCGGGAGCAGAACCGGCTGCTCGAGGTCTGCTTCGGACTTCAAAAGGTTAAGGAAATCTGAAGCCGCGGTTGAACCGGCCACTCCTGCTACCTACGCCACGGTTTGCGACAAGCCCCGCATGTCTACGACGGGTATTTTAGGACTCCGTTGTAGGGAAGCGGGTCCAGCGCGCGACGTTCGGGCGCGCCGGATAAATTGAGCCTCAGTGGGAGACGGCTTCGAGCACCTTGCCCCGGGTCTCTACGCCTAGCGTGAGGACGAGGATTGCGGCGATCAAAAAACCACCCGCGCCGACCTGAAAGGCCGTGGCCGGGCCGTAATCCCGCACCAGCACCGGCACGATCATCGGCCCGAGAATGGCGCCGATCCGCCCGAAAGCCGAGGCGAAGCCGGCCCCGGTCGCTCGCGCCCGGGTCGGATAAAGCTCCGGCGTGTAGGCGTAGAGACAACTCCACATGCCGAACATGAAGAACTGCATGACGAAGCCGGTGACGAATAGCCAGGTCTGGTCGACGGCGTTGCCGTAGAGGTAGGCCGCCACCGCCGCGCAGATCAGGAACGCCGCCGTCGTAGCCTTGCGTCCGACCTTCTCCAGCATCAGTGCCGCGGTGAAGAAGCCCGGGATGCCGCCGACCGTGATCAAGGTCACGAAGCCCACCGAGCCGACGATCGAGAAGCCACGCTCCTTGAGCAGCACGGCGATCCAGGAGTTGAGCCCGAAGAAGCCGATCAGGGCGAAGAACCACATCCCGAAGGCCATCACCGTCCTTAGGCGGTACTCGGGCGAGAACAGCGTCGCAATCGGGTTCTGGTGCGGCACGGGCGTGGAAGCCGCGGCCGTGATGGAGGGTGCAACCGGCGGCAGCGTACGACCAGTGGCACGCTCGACCTCGCGCTCCATCATAGACATAACCGCGTCTGCCTCGGCATGGCGACCATTGTCCGCGAGCCAGCGCGGTGACTCCGGCATGGAGCGGCGAACCACGAGCACAACCATCGAGAGTAGACCCACGATGGCGAACGCCCAGCGCCAGCCGAGATAGGGCAGGACGAAGAAGCTGATCGCCCCCGACAGCACGTAACCGATCGCCCAGAAGCCCTCCATGAAAGCGATGTACTTGCCGCGCACATTGGCTGGCACGATCTCTGAGACCATCGCTTGGGCCACCGGCGCCTCTCCGCCGACGCCGACGCCGATCAGGAAGCGGCAGACCATCAAGGCAGTGAGGCTCCAAGCAGCAGCCGCGGCGAGGCTGGCGAAGCCCCAGACCAGCATTGTGACCTGAAATACGGTCTTGCGCCCGAACTTGTCCGACGCGGTGCCAGCGATCACGTTACCGATAAGCTGGCCGGCAAACGTCATCGCCGCAAGCTGTCCGGCCTCGGTAGGGGTCAGCCCGAAGGCGACGACGATCGAACCGAGCAGGAATGTCAGAAGCGCGACATCGACTTGGTCGACAAGCCACGCGGAGGCGATGATCGCGAAGATCTTCCGCTGGTAGCCCGACATCGGCAGCCGTTCAAGGCGGCCGGCAATGTCGGTTGTGGCCGCCGCGGCGACCCGATCGGAAGCGGTCAGTTCGATCCCCGTCCCGATCGGAGGGTCAGTGGCAAGGCGCATGGTGGTCTCTCCCTAGACGCTGCTCCACGGACGCCCAAGGCATTTGCCTTCGGCCTTCATACGGCTTGTTGAGGCTGCAAGCCCTCCCGCCTCCCCAATGGAGAGGTCGGCGGTCATGCATCATTTTTCTCTGTTTCGCTTTCTAGACAGCTCGAATTTCTCTCATATTACCCAGAAATAGTAAATGTAATTCTCTTTTGCGCGGATAGCACTGAGTTATAACTTTCAACCTCCATCTCCTGCGTTTCTTCTCCGCCTTCGCGCAGACGAACATTTCTCGCGGGCGTCCGATGAGCCGAAAGTCAGTTAACCTGCCATCTCGAGAGGTGCACGCGACTTCGAGCTACAGGGGAGGGAGGTCGGTTGCTCGATCGGGGTTCACGCGGCGCCCGGCTAACACGTGAGGGGAGGCACTTTTCCGGCACGCCAAGACACTGTTCGCGATGGAAAAGGCTGCCGGGCGGCTGCGACGCCGGAACCCGCGGCAAAGAGGCAAGGAGAAAGCGGCGTCGGTCCGCGCCGCGGGTGGCGAAGATGCCGTTGCGACAGAGACAGGCTTCGTCCTCGATTGAGCACTCGGGAGCGGGCTGAACCGGCATCGTTTCCTCGGTCTCTAGTTCAGACCTGAACCGGATGCAGTAACTGATGATCAGAGGCCTTACGCCGGCCGATGCATGCTAATGGTCGATATACTCTTGCTAAAAGTGCTCACGCTCCGATCCGCGGTCTCAGCTAAGGCCAAGGCCTCGGATGAGCAGGACGGCGATGGCGAGGAGCACGGCGAGCGAGGCGGTGACCGCCAGCGTCACCCGGCCGCCGACCTGAGCCAGCACACGCACGTCAACACCCAGGCCCAGCGCGGCCATCGACACGATCGTGAGGAAGCCGGCGAGCCGAGAGGCCGGCAGGATCCAGGCATCCGGGATCAGCCCTAGCGAGCGCAGCGTGGCAAGCGCCAGGAAGCCGAGGATGAACCACGGCACCAGCTTAAAGAAGCCGGGCCGGCCCGGGGCGGCCTTGCCCGTGGCTCCCTCCGCTGGCAGGCGCGGGGCAATCAGCGACAAGGCCAGCACCACTGGTCCCAGCAGTAGCACCCGCACAAGCTTGACCAGCGTGCCCACTTGCGTGGCGAGCGGGCTCACCGGGAGCGTCGCGGCCAGCACCTGCGGTACTGCGTAGACGGTGAGCCCCGCCAATACGCCGTACTGGTGGTCGTTGAAGCCGGCGAACGGCACGAACAGGGGCAAGCCGAGCACCATCAGCACGCCGAGCACCGCCGTGAACGCGATGGCGGCCGCCACGTCCCGGCTGTCGGCACCGATGACGGGCGCCACCGCGGCGATGGCCGAATTGCCGCAGATCGCGTTGCCGCAGGCGATCAGCAGCGCCATGCGCACCGGCAGGCCCAGGGCGCGGCAGATGGCGCAGCTCGCCAGGATGGTGAGCGCCACCGCCCCGATGATGCCGGCCAGGAGTGCAGGACCCGACGCGACGATCGCCCCGAGGCTCACCGAGGCTCCGAGCAGGGTGACGGCCACCTCCAGCACCTGCTTGGCCGAGAAGGCGATCCCGGCCTTGAAGCGCGCGTCCGGCATCCAGACGGTGCGCAAAGCCGTGCCGAGTAGGATGGCGAGGACCAGGGCCTCGACGTAGGGGTGGCCGGTCAGGTGCTCTTCGCCGACCTGCAGCGCCTGCGCCGCGCCGGTTATGACGAGGCACAGAAGCAGCCCCGGCAGGAGGCTACCGGCCGCTCTGGCCCAGGAGGATCCGGGGGCGCGGTTGGCGGGTGCGGCTCCCGCCGCGACAGGGCCGGCAATCCTAGCGGTCATGGGGTGGCCTCCCTGTGCGGCGGAAGCTTTCAGTAAGTCGCGCCGAGATACGCGGAGATCGCCTTGGCCTGCTGCTCCTCGATCGGCGCGCGGTAGACCTTGATCATCTTAGTCACCTCTGCGTCCCAGAACGCTTGGCCCTTCTTCGGCGGCTGCATGGCGATGTAGTCGGCCGAGTGGCAGGTCAGGCAGTTCTCCTGCGCGGCCCGGAAGCCGGCGGCGTGCGGGGCCTCCGGGGCCGGCCGGAACTGGGCCGTGGGCTCCGGCAGCGCATAGGTCTCCGGCGCAGCGCGCGCGGCTGTTACGGCCAGGGCGGCCGTGAGCGCGACGGCCGCGGCGGGCAGCACGATGGACCTGATCATTTCGATCCTCCTCAGGCCGCTGTGACGCGGGTGGTCTCGACGACGTTGCGCATGTAGCCGGCGGGGTTCCAGCGCGGCTCCATTTGCTGTGTGCCGCCATTGTTGCCCGTCGCCCGCACGCGCAGGGCGTGGGCGCCCGGCGTCAGGTCGACCTCCGCGGTCCAGGTGCGGAAGGCGTAGCGGCCGAGATCCGGGCCGAGCTTGGCCCCGCTCCAGGTCTTGCCGTCGTCGGCCGAGATCTCGACGGCCTTGATGCCGGAGCCACCGTCGAAGGCGATGCCGCGCAGGGGCAGGCGGCCTGCCTTCACCTGCGCGCCGTCGGCCAGGTTCGTGAGGAACGAACGGATGTTGAAGCGGCCGATCGGCACCGTCTTGTCCGGCGCCTTGCCGGGTTCGGTGCAGGCGCAGGCATTGTCGGGGATGCGGTAGGCGCTCTTCATCCAGAAGCCCTCGAAGGGGTGATCGAGGACGGTGATGCTGTCGAGGTGCTTGACCCAGTAGGTCCCGTAGAAGCCCGGCACGACCAGGCGGAGCGGGAAGCCGTTCAGCCAGGGGAGGTCCTGCCCGTTCATGCCCCAGGCCAGCATCACCTCGCCGTCCCGGGCGTGGTCGAGGGTCAGCGCCTTGGCGAAGTCCGGCGTCTCGGGCAGGACCGGTCCGTCGAGGCCCTCGAAGGACACCTGCACGGCGCCGGCCTTCACGCCGGCCTTGTCGAGCACGGCCTTGAGCGGCACGCCGGTCCAGCGGGCGCAGCCCATGGCGCCGTTGGCGAGCTGGCCGCCGGCGATGCGCGGCTCGAAGAAGCCGCGGGAATTGCCCGAGCACTGGTTGACCGCGACGATCTCGGTCTGCGGCATCGCCCTGAGGTCGGCCAGCGTGAGGGAGAGGGGCCGCTCGACATGGCCCTTGACCGCGACGCGGAAGGCCTGGCGGTCGATCTCGGTGGGAATGTCGGCGAGGTGGTAGCGCACGAAGAACGCGTCATTCGGCGTAATCGCGCCCGCGTCGAACACGGCGAACGGCGTCTCCAGCTGCGGGGGGCGCGCGGTCATCTGCAGCAGTGGCCGCTTGCCCGGATAGGCCACGAGTGGCCGCTCCCCGTTGCCGAAGGGCAGCGTCGCCGTCCCTGCGGCATCGGCCCGGCGCAGGCCGAAACCCGCACTGGCGAGTGTCGCTGCAGCGGCGCCCTTCAACAGTTCGCGTCTCCCGAGGTCCATTTCCAACTCTCCATTTAGAAACAAAAGTCGGGTTCCGGCCATCCGCCCGGCTCTCAGGTCACTGTCGTTATCAAGTTTATCGGTCGATTGTTGCTGCTGTAAATTACAACCTTTTCTTTCATGCCGCAGATAAGTCGGCCAAGAACATGGACAATTTCGGGCCACCCGTCACCCTGATCCCCCTCACGAGGTCTTTACCTGCGAACCTGGCAGGTGCCGGATAAGCGATTTGAAACGGTCGCCGCTCGATCCGGGATCTGATGCCGGATCTGCGAAGCGGCATCCGTTCCGTTCGGCCAGGAGAAACGTTCGGCCCGTGCGCTCCGCACTCCGGTTAAGACGCAGGATGCCTCGGGAGCCAATACATTTTCCCTTGGAGCTCATAGGCAGCCATTATCAGGTTGCATGCGTTGTCGCGGCGACAATGCGCGATCTGCGGAGGGGACATGTTCATTGTGCAGTGCCGTTGGACTGTCGGCCGCGTTAGAGGATGCAGGCCTTAGGCCCTGGCTTGGTGTTTGGACGCGAGCCGGTCGCACAGGTGCCAACCATGCGGCCGCCTCAGGAGTGGGATGAAATTGATGTACGCGGCGATCGCAGAAGCACTCACCATCACGTTCGGCTTTGCCCTAATTCAGCGCTTTAGAGCTTATCCCAAAGCGACGGCCGTCGCTCTGACGGTCGTCATCGCGACGCTGATTTTCACGATCGGAGCGGTCTTGGATCAACACCTGATCGGCGAATTGTGCACTTCTGGGGGCAAAGCTTACTTTCCACACCCGTATTGCAACGGGCTCGAGAGCTACTGAGACGGCGCCCGATCGCGGGATTTTCTCGGAGGACGACCGTGGATCCCGAACCCATCGCGCGAGTGATCGGGATCCACGGCCAGGCACGACGAACCAGATCGCGAACCTCGGAGCGGTGACGAGGGAGCGACCTCGGTGCGTCAGCCAGCTTTGCTGACTGTATCTGGAGCGATGCCGGGGTTGCTACGGCGCAGAGATTCGGGTCCGAAGATGTAGGCGAGCAACGCGCAGAGCAAGACTGCGCAGGAGTACTTCATAGCGTCCCCCATCCCGCCCTCGGTCACACTGGCAAGCCAAGCGATGCCGAGCGGCGCGAAGATCGACGGGAGCCGGCCGATGGCGACCGCAGTTCCATAGCCCGATCCGCGGATCTCGGTTGGGAAAAGCTCGGCGACATGCACCATGCCGATGGCCCAAGATCCTCCTATTCCGCCGAACGCGAGCATGCCGGCGAGAATGAAAAGGGGAATGGAAGCGGTCGAGAACATGACCCAAAGGGCCGCGCTCAAGGCCAGAAGCGTGATCGAGCCCGCCAGTCTCCGGCCAACGCGATCTGAGGCCATCCCACAGATGATCGAGAAGGCGAACATCGAGAGATTAAACAGCCCGAGGGTCGCAACCGCCGTAGCCGTTGTCATCTTGAGCGTCGTGACCATGAAGGGTACTGCAAACACTGTCTCGGCGTAGTAGATGCAGGCCAGCGAGACGTAAATCAGCGATCCCCAGATAAGGTTGCGCCGAATTTGCGGGTTCTGCTTCATGGCAGCAGTGAGAGAAACACGTTCGCGCTTGGCTTCCTTCAGCTTGGCCATCGTGGCGACGTAGGACGGGCTTTCCTCGAGCTGGAGGCGGACGAAAAGGATAACGACAGCCGGCAGGATCGCAAGGAAATACATTGCGCGCCAACCCAGCCAATCGAGGATCAGCGCTGAAACGCCGGCCGCGTAGACGACGCCAATGGCATAGCCTGCGAACATCCACCCAGCGCCGAGGCCGCGGTTCTTGCTGTCCCAGGACTCGACGACATAGGGAACGCCGACGGTCAGTTCTCCGCCGCCGCCGACCCCAGTGAGAAACCGGCCGAGGGCGAACGAGATCGGGCCGGTCGCGAAGCCGGTCAGGGCCGTCACGCTCCCATAGGCGAAGATCGAGAATCCGAGCGTCTTCCTGCGGCCGATCTTGTCGCCCAACATCCCGAAGACGCAGCTGCCGAGCATGTAGCCCGCGATGAAGATCGAGCCGATGGCGCCCATCGTCTGAACGCCGACCCCGAAGTCCAGCGCGATGAGAGCTAGAGTCATGCCGTAGATGTTGATCGCATAGGCATCGAACAAATAGCCGAGCGTCGCCGCCAGTGTGATCGTGTTGCGGGCCTTCTTCGTGATCTGAGGCTCTTCGAAGGGAATCTCGTGCGCTGATGTTGCCGAGCCAATTGGAACAGCCCCCTCGGTAATGACCCCGACACCTGACGACATAACGTTCTCCTCCCAGTTTATGTTAGCCGTTTGGTTGCTCGATCTGACCAACAGCAAGCCCCATCGTCACAACTCAGCCACAGCGCGCTCTGCCAGTCGGACCCGACCGCTGGTCTTTGGTTTGGCGTAAACCTGATTGTCGACCGACCGTTCGACGGTCTCGAGTCCCTGCCAGAGCGAGCGTTAGAGCTCCCAAATCGCGAGCACAAAGTTCGATGCAAACCTCCATGTTGCAGCGCAAAGACGTCGCCCTTCGATGATTGGCCGCTTATCACCGCTGCGGCTAATATTTATTTGGAAGTTAGCGATAGGAGCTGTCTATTAGTTTGCCCGCGCAGGGGTTCGATTGCGCGCGAGCGCCCTGCAAACGGCAGACTGCCGGGCGCTCACGCGTGAGTAAATTAGGATCGGGCTATGGGCCGATCCGAATTTTCTAATATTTTCGCGTTCCGAGCGAGAACAGACTGGTCACGTCCTGCGGACATCGGTCCGGCAACAGATCCATCGGCTCGACCTACCAGGCCAGCTGAAACGTCTCGCCGTTCGCGAAACTCAATAACGAAGGCAAACCGGGAGGATTTGAAGTGGCAGATGGAGGCAAAAAACCCATCGTCGACATGCGGAGTCGGCCGGCTTTTCTGCACAAATTTTTTGGTTCAACACCGGATACTCCGGAATATGGCGTCGTCCGTTGGCTCAACAAACGCGTCGGGAGCCGGGATGTCGATCACTTTACCCGTGCCCGCGATGCGGCGGGCTTCGTCGCCGAGATGGACGAAGCGGGCATCACGGCGGCCGTGATGGTCGCCCGGAGTGTCCCGGGTGTGCGGGTTACCAACGACGCACTGGCCGATGTGGCCGCCACGGCTCCGAAGCGGCTTCTGGGCGTGGCGTCCGTCGATCCCGTGGAACTCGGCCCGGACGGCGCGCTCGAGGAAGCGACCCGGGCCATCCGGCAGCTCGGCTTGACGGGCCTCAACCTCGATGCCGGCTTCTACAAGGAGCCCCTCAAGGCGCATGACGATCGTCTGATGCCGCTCTACGAGCTCTGTCAGACCCTGGAGGTGCCGGCCTTCATCATGTCGGGGCCGACGACGCCCGATCTCGCGTTCAACGATCCGTTCGCCGTCGATGTGGTCGCGAAGACGTTTCCCAAGCTGAAGCTCGTGTGCTCACACGGCTTCTACCCTCGCGTGCATGACATCGTCACGGTCGCGTTCCGGAACGAGAACGTCTTCGTCTCTCCGGACATGTACACATTCTGTCCCGGCGGAAAGCTGTACATCGAAGCGGCCAACGGCTTCATGAAGGACCAGTTCCTGTTCGGAAGTTCGTATCCGTTCCGGCCGATGCGTCAGGGTGTCGATGATTTCTGCAACCTCGGCCTCTCGGCGGAAGCCTTTGCGGCAGCGACCTACCTGAACGCCGGCCGCATCTTCGGAATGAATTTCGAGCGATGAACCGTCGTCCCTGAACTCAGCGCGCGCCCTGCAGGCCCGGCACGGGGACCTGGGGGCGCGCGCATCGCGCTGAATAGGGAGTCGAAACCATGGCGGAGCCTAAGCCTTTCCATCCTGACGTGAACGATTTCCGGAAGTTCAACGAGGCGCAGCATCAGGTCCACAGCCTCCTGCAATGGGTGGCCCGCGTCGAGAACAGCTACGGGCCCGACGCGGGAACGCGGGGGTCGGTCAGGCTCCGCTGGTGCGACGAACGACGCGCCATCAGGACCCACGGCCTCGCTGACGGCCTGGAACTCGAGCTCCGCGTCGCCGAGATGGTCCTCCAGTTCCTCGAGGACGGACAGCCCTCGAATCACGCGTTCTCGGCGGAAGAACATTCGCCGGCGCATGCCGAGGCATGGCTGCTGATCGAATTGCTGCACAGAGGGGTGGACCGATCGAAGTTCACGAAGAACCTCCCCTATGACGCGTCCCAGCTTCTCTCGGGCGATGGCCAGGACTTCAGCCCCGAGCAGTATCGGGAGGAGTTGACGCTTCTGGCCGAGTGGATGTCGCACGCGGCGCATGCGCTTCGGAGTGCCGATCCTCGGCAAGGCGGCGCGACCGACAGCGGAATCCTCGTTCGGCCCGAGGATCTCAGCATGGAGCTGGAATGCGCGACCTGTGTCGTTGGCTTCAGGCCCGTGGGATCAGGTCTGGACGAGCCGCATTTCTACGTCCGTGGATGCGACGGCCAGAAGCGCCGGAGCGAGGACGTTGTCGCGGCCTCGCAGATCTTCAGGCATGCTGAGGGCGCCCAGCTCGAGGCCTTCGTGCGCGGCCACTAAGACCGCACCGAAAGGCGTCCGTCCTGGCTCCCCGGATCTCGTTGTCCGGCGAGCCGGTCCCCGATCTCGGGCCCGGCTCGGTTCGTGTGCGATCCCCGGCGGCGGATCCTGATCGGTCCGGTCAGACCCGCTCGGATTTCTGCGGCAGGCCGAAGCTCGGGCAAGCCAGGGGCGGGAGCGTGGCGTTCCAATCGGGGGCCGGCACGTTCGACGTCCGGCTCAGGATCTGGTCCAGGCCGCCGCGCTTGTTGAGGTTCTTCACCGCGGCGACCAGGGCACTCGCGATCGGCGTGAGAAGCTCTCCCTCGGACCAGTACAACCCGACATCTTGGCTCACGACCGGATCCACGAGATCCAGAGCTTTGGTTCCCGGATGGAGACCCGGCATGCGGGTGAAGTGCTCGGGGATGATCGTACAGAGGCCTCCGAACTGCACCTGAAACATCAGGTGCAGGATCGACTCGGATTCCAGCTTGGGCTCGGGGTTCAGACCGATCTTGGCAAAGACGCTGTCCACGAAACGGCGTTCATGCATGGACGGGCGCAGCATCGCCAGAGGAAGCCTCGCAGCCTCGTCCCAGCCCATGGTCGTGCGGTTTGCGTATTCCGGAGTGTCCGAGACCAGGATGCAGCTCTTCTCGGTGTAGATCTTGATCGTATTACGTCGCCCGAGTTCCGCCTCGTCGAGGTATGTCAGAGCCGCATCCAGAGTGAAGTTGTTCAGCCCGACCTTCATCGCGTCGTGGCCGATGAAACGGACATCCATCGCGACGTTCGGATGCTTCTGTCGGACAAGCTGAAGCAGTACCGGCAGGACGGGCGACATGGAGGGCATCGCCCCCATTCTCAACCGTCCGGACAGATTGGCGCGCATCTCCGCGATCTCGTCGCGCATGGCGTCGCAATGCCCGACGACTTTGCGCGCCCACTTCGCGACGATCTGGCCTTCGGCCGTCAACCCGTGGAAGCGTTGTCCGCGCCCGCGAAGAAAGACCGGTACTCCGAGTTCAAGTTCAAGCTGTTTGATGCCCACCGAAAGGCTCGGTTGAGTCACGTGACACTTCTCGGCTGCCCGGCCAAAATGTTCCTCGTCGACTACGGCCAAGAGATAGTTGAACTGACGCAGGAACATTGGCGCTCCGCCCTATCGGCACTCTTTCACATCAGCCCCGCAGCCGCTGCATTATAATGCTACATGGTGAGGAGCGGAAAGTAAAGCTATCCGGGCGAGGGACCGCGCCCGCGTGGTCCCAGAGGGCAGGACTACGCCCTAGCGAAACGCCAAGGTCGCGGCCATGATGCAACTGGTCCCCAGGAGGACGGTCGCGGCCACAGTCCGAAGCGCCCTCTGTTCGATGCGGTGGGACACCCAGGCGCCGGCCGGGCAGCCGACCACGAGGCCTATGGTGAGAGCGATCGCGATCGCGTAGTCGAGCGAGCCGAAGAGCATCGCCCCCCCGGTCGCCGTGATCGCCACCGGGATCTGGATCGCCTGGCCCAAACCCACCGCACCGAGCACCGGGAAGCCGAGCCACATGAGAAGGGGCACGAGGACGAGCGGGCCGCCGGTTCCGGTTACAGCGGAGATCAGGCCGACCAGGCACCCGACCAGCATCGCGCTGGCGACGCCGAAGGCGATCTGCGGGCGCGGCGCGAAATCGGCCCGGCTCTTGAGGAGGCTGTGAAGGCCCGCACCGCCCGCGAGGCAGGCAATCGTCGCCTGGACGACGAAGGGATCGGCGGTCCGAACGATCCAGGCTCCGGTCAGCGCGCCGGGGACTGCCCCCAGGCACAGCAGCCCCGCGAGTTGGTTGTCGATCGACCCGTTCCGGCCGAACGCGAGCGTTCCGGCGAGTCCGGTACCGATATAGCCCACCATGGCCGCCGCCGCCGCCGTTCCGACCGGAACGCCGAGGGCGAGCGACAGGATCGGCACGATGATGACGCCGCCGATCCCGACACAGCCGATCATCAGGCCGGCGAGGGTGCCGACGAACAGCAGATTCAACGCGAGCGGCGTGGCGGCGGCGGCGAGCATGCGAGACTATCCGAACTTGTCGTACCGGATGCGATCCGGCGTGACTGTGCCGCTGCTGATGAGCGTCCGAAGGGCTCCATCGACCATCGGTGGCGGCCCCGCAAGGTACGACATCATCCTGTCGGTGAAGCGCCCCGCCATGGCCCGCCCGCAGACCTCATGCACCATGCCGGTGGCGAAGCGAACGCCCGGATGTGCGGCCTCCGTCGGACCCTGAGGCGGGGCCTCCGACAGAGCGATCGTGACTTCCAGATTCCCACGCGCCTTGTCCACGTACCGGCTGAATTGCTCGAGATAGAAGCAATCGTCGATCGTCCTCACCCCGAAGAACACGTAGCCCTTATGGGCATCGAAATGTCCCTCGTTCGTTGCCCGCTCGAGGATGGACATCATGCCGGCGATCCCGGAGCCGCCGGCCACCATCAGGAGATCGTGATCTTCATCGGGATGGAACGTGGCTCGGCCGAGGGGGCCGAAGACATCGACGGTATCGGACGCGACCGCGCGCTCGAAGAGCCAGTCTCCGAACCCACCCCCTGGCTTGCGTTTCACCACCAGCGAAAGGCGGCGGGTCCGGCGCTCGTAGTTCACCATCGAGTAGGCGCGCATACCCTCCAGGCCGGGGACCTGCAGCAGGACGAACTGCCCGGCGTCGAACACCATCGGTTCGGCGAGAACGACGTCGAAATGGAGGACGTCCGCGGTCAGCCTGTCGAGCCGCTCGATCCGGCCATTGTGGTGGGTCGGGCACGCGTGTCGCGGGAATCCTTCCACGACGTTGGCCGGAACCCGAAGGGAGCAATCCCCCAGCGGACGGGTCTGGCACATCAGGATATCGCCCTTCGCGGGCTTGATCTTCGCGTGGCCGGGCGCGTCCGGCCAGCCATTGGCGACCTCGCCCGAATCCAGGCGCGCCCGACAGGATCCGCAGGTTCCCGAGGCGCATTCGTAGGGCAGTGTGAGGTTCTGCCTGAGGCCCGCCAGCAGCAGGGTCTCGTCCCGGCCGCAATCGAACGTGACGGAACCCGCCTTGGACTGCACCTGTACGCGGACGGCGCCCGCCGACGCGGTCACCGCGCGATCGAGCAAACGACCGCCGCCGCTCAGCTCCGATGGCGACGCGTCCACGTCAGTTAAAGAAATCGTCGTCATCGTCGCCATCCTCGTCGAAATCGTAGGTGATCTCCCCGTCGATGAGGGCGAGAACCTTGCCGCCTTCCTGTTTGACCTCGTAGGTCTTCAGCTCCTTCTCGGTCTCGCCGATCATCGACAGGGTCTGGAGATCCCACGCCCACAGATGCTTCGTGCAGGTCAGGATGCAGTTCGCGATCACGCCGGATTCGGCGAGGGGCTCCTCCATGTGCGGGCAGATCGGCGGCATGGCCCTGAAGCCGGCGCCATAATTGGCAACGAGCACGGAAACGCCGTCGACATCGACCAGCTTGACGGCGTTGGTCCCGATGTCCGAGGCGTCGCACAGATACTTCCAGCCCATGTTTCCTCCGCGGAGCGCAGGTGGCTTCAATCCTGTTACGGCATTCCAAATAGACGGCGGGCAAGACTGGAACACAGGCTCCGGCTGACCGCCCGAAAACGGACGGCATCCGTCAGATCGGCCAATGCGACCCTTTGTCGAGGCGTCGGTTCTGAAGCCGGACCTCGCGATCGACGAAGATAGGACGCCCCTCTTCGATGCGGAATTTGTCGATGTACTTGCCGACGAGAAACAGCCTGCTCTCTCCCGAGTCGACATGCGAATTGGTGCCGTCGAGCAAATGTTGGTAGACGGCGACAGAGCTGACAGCCGTCGCATTCTTGCCGTCGGCATCGACCTCGACAGTGCAAACATTCGTGTGGCGACTGAGGGGCGAGTGATCGGTGTTGTGCTTGGGGAGGAGCTTGATCAGGCTCTCCATGTCTTTCCGGCTTCCCTGGAGATACGTCATATCTTGGCTGATCTCAGGACTGTACGACTTGATCGCATAATTAAAGTCGTCGGCACAGAGATCGAGCCAATCGTTCCAGCGTTGATCGTCCAAGTAGACGGTCGCTCGGCCGATCGCCTCGCGTACGGCGCTCGCAGCGTCCATGGCGAAACCCTCCCGTTTGTCTTTGTCTGTCGTCGAGTCTCTCGCGTGTGCCGGGCAGCGGCCCCGGTTGGGTCGCCGCCCGGAGATCGTCCGCTATTCCGCAGCCATAAGTTCTCGCTCGGCGAAGACCTTGTCAGGATCATTTGGCATGCGGTTCATCCAGCGGCCCCACTCGTCGTAGTAGTGCCGCATGCCGTTCTCATCGTGGATCGTCTGGTTCTCCTGACGGCCATGAAGTATGCGGCGGGGCTCCGAGCCCGGTCGCATCGTCGTGCCCTGACCCTGCACGCCGATAAGATCCTCGTGCAGGTTCCGGCCGAACGGCCCCCAGATGGAGTTGTGGTGATTGATCCGGGTCTGCCGATCTTCCTTGCTGTCGCTCTTCAATCCCAGGCCGCGGAACTCGATCATGAGCTTGTTCGGGCCTAGCGGAGTAACCGTGTCGCACCGGAGCGCCGAACCGCGCAGGTTGAAGTTCATGCCCGGGAATAGGTCGATCATGTACCATTGGTTCGGCGGCAGATGCGGGAAGGAGAGCCCAGCCCGGCTTTCAAACCCCTCATACTGGTCGTAGTTCACCTCGAACGTACCGACCACGATGTGACCGTTCTCGAAAGCTTCGTTCTTTCGAGCGAAGTACGCGTCGTTGAAGCCGGTGACACGGTTGTGATAGTGCATGAAATCGTGATAGAATTCGCAATTCGTGTCGTGCCAAAGCTTGTAGTTCGTTTCCACAATAGCCTTGTGGTAGTGGAAGACTTCGAGCGGCTCCGCCTCCAGAGTCTTGCGCAGGCATTCGAACGGCTTGCCCGCCCAATCTTCGAGTGAGACAGGATTGTCGTCGAGGTTAACCCAAACGAAGCCACCGAACTTGACCTCGCACCGGAGGCGGCGAAGACCGACGTCCTCCTTGCGAAGGCGGTCCTGATATCCCTCCTTTTCGCGGCTCACGTAGACGCAATTCCCCTTCATGTCGAACTGCCACGCATGGAACATGCAGGTCATACGCTTGGGGTTTCCGGACGGCTGGGGTTCGAAGAAGCTTCCCGCCGGGCGCCGTTCGATGATCATCCCGCGATGGGGGCAGACATTTAGGAACGCGCGGATCACGTTGTCCGGGCCGCGGCAGACGACGACCGGTTCACGCGCTATGCTCGTGGTTCGGAAGTCGTAGGGCTTCGGGAGTTCGGATTCGTGACAGACGGGGATCCAGGTCTTCTTGAAGATCTTCTCCATCTCCTCCTCGAAGATGGCCTCCTCGGTATAGATGCGGCTGTCGATCCACTCGCTGCTCTCCAGGGGCGGATTTGCGGTCCACTGACTGTGGTTTCTTGCAGGCATCTGGTCTCCTCCCAGTACAGCCACGTCACGTGTCACTGTGGCGGGCTTCTCACGCCCGCCACCAAGTGATCGATGCCGTTAGCCACGAGGGCGGGCAGAAGATCGTCCTCGTGAAGCGAACGATGTACGTACGCGCTCATAAGGACAATGCTCTCTGCACTCACCCGGGGCGCCACAGCACTCGGCTTAGGATGGACCAGGGAAGCAGCGGCCGATAATTGAATCTTTTTATGGGCTCATAGATCCGGCAGGCGACAGGACGTAGATCTGACCGGCTGGTCACGCGCCGAAGGAGGGCGTTCCGGAGTCCGGCCTCCAGAGGAGGTGACACCCGAGAATCCGCCCGATCCATTCTGAAGCGGAACGGCGGCGCTGGGGGATCGTGACGGCCTCAGCGCAGGGAACGGCTCCGGCGGGGTCAGTCTAGGCGGCGCCTACGCACTACCGTGAGCACGAGGGCCGTCGCCGCGGGCGCGAGTGGCGCGAACATCGCGCTCAGAACATTGAGCCTGCTGCTGCGCGGCAAGCTTTTGCCTGTCCGACCACTCTGACTGCCATAGGGGGGGTGGGCCGTACACCCGCTCACCAGACCGCTCTTCCGGCTACGCGGAGTGCGGACACGTCGTCCTCACCCCCGGACAATCCTGCGCAGACATCCCGGTGACCGAACTGTTCACTCCTGCCAACGGTTGCGAAAGCCCCGACGCTCTTCCGGTCCGGCGAGCCCTAGTGCTCTGACGCCAACAAAGCGTACACGAGGTAGCGCGCTTTTTCGAAGCGATAGCAGCAAGTTAGCGGGCAAGCACGAGATGCGTTCGTCGGCGTCTAGGCACTAKGCCCAAGCTAAGCGACAAGCTCAAAAATGACCTCCTCCGAGCCCGGCACGCTCCCCAGTCTCGCAGTGGTCGTGAGAGCGGAATTGTGGCCACAGGTCGGGGTTATCGACGCCGGCGCCTATCCGGAGGCGGTGTTGCAAAGGTTCTGCACTGCCGGTGTCTTCGAGCAACACCCTGAAGCTGCTCTACCTGGTCTTGAACCACTCCGAGAAGGCGTGGGAGATGGCCCGCGTGAGTGGGTCATGGCCAAGGCGCAGTTCGCCGTCTTCTTCGGTGAGCGCTTTACCCGTGCCATGGCGGCCTGATGTTCAACCCGCCGCACCTACACAAAATTTCCGACAGTCCCCAATGACGTTCCGCAAGCAAACAGCTAACGCAGCCATTGCGCCATGACCACGCAGGTCAGGACACCGAGCGCAGCCGCGATAGTTGGGCCAGTAATCACTTCTCCCAACAGCAACCAGCCCCAGGCCAGCGAAAGAACAGGCTGCGCGAGCTGAAGCTGGCTGATCCGCGCTACGCCGCCGAGAGATAGGCCGCGATACCAGGCAAAGAAGCCCGCATTGCTGACCACGCACAAGTAGGCGAAACCAGCCCAGGCAGCGGGTGTAATGTGTGCAAGCAGGACGACATCCAGCTCTATCAGTGTGATCGGCACCGTGACGGGCAGTGCCAAAATGACGGCAATGCACATGACCTGCACGCCCCCCAACTCCCGAGCTAGCGCGCCACCCTCGGCGTAACCCAGCGCGCAGAGCACGACCGCAGCGAGTAGAAGCGCATCCGCCCACTGAAAGCTGCCCCCTCCTTGCACGAAGACGAAGCTGAGCACACACGCGACGCCAGCCAGAACAGCGATCCAGAACCGCAGTGAGGGGTGCTCTCCTGCGCGAAATACCGCCATGACTGCGGTGGCTGAAGGGAGCAGGCCTGCAACGACGACGCCATGTGACGCGGGCACGTGAGTAAGGGCGAGAGAAGTGAGCAGCGGAAAGCCCAGCACGACCCCAACTGCGACCACTGCGAGCCGGGGCATCAGTCGAAAAGAGGGCAACGGCTGGCGCATTATCACTAGCGTGAGCAAGGCTAGGACGCCAGCGACCGCTGCCCGACCGATTCCGACGAAACTGCCTGCTATTCCTCCAGCCACCGCTAGGCGGGTTACAGGCAGCGAGACCGAGAAGGCGAGCACGCCGACGCTTCCCCAGACCAAGCCTTTAGCTCGGTTTCGACTTGCGTCCGTCTTTACGCTTGACGAGCTGAGGAACGCGCGCATCGAAACGGAATATAGCCTTGAAGCCCAGATAGAAACCAGGAATTTCTGGCCTGAGTCTCGCACTGATCCGCCCCTTAGGAGTGGTTCTCCGTCAGGTTTGGTGGAAGGGTCAGCGTGACGGCTGGCTCGTGGCGAAGATCGTCTCCAAGGTACAGATCGAAGCATGACCTTGCTTTGCCCTCTGCCCGGCTGTCGCCTCGTCCCTGTCAAGCGCGCCGCCCTCATGGTCGCCGCCGAAACTCCACACGATCACGTTCGCTGCCCGACGTGTCGAACCGTGAGCACGTCGGTCCATAGCCGGTATCGGCGACGGCCCGCCGAACTGCCGGTCAGCGGCAAGGCCGTCCAGCTGCAGTTGGAGGTTCGGCGCTTCTACTGGCGCAACCCGGCTTGCCCCCGGCGCACCCGCTCCGAGCGGTTCCAGAAGCCGCTCAGCCGCCATGCCCAGCGCACGCGCCGCCTCACTGACGCGCATGCTCGCACCAGTCTCGCGCTCGGTGGCCAGCCCGCCGCCCGGTTGCTCGGGCATTTGGCTATGCCGACCAGCGCCACAACCCTGTTGCGGACGAAGCGCGTTTGCCGCTTCCGAACGCCGACGGCAGCACGTTATCGGCATCGACGATGGGGCGCTGCGCAAGGGCCGAACTGGACTTGCTTCAGTTCAGTGGGGAGCGGTTTGGTGGGCGATGCCCCTCTCGAACTGGGTGGGGYTTGTGAAGCCGAGTGCCGAGTGACGGCGTCGGGGATTGTAGAAGCCATCGATGTGACGGGCCAGCGCGGCGATAGCCTCGGCTCGCGTCTGGAACGCGGTGCGCCAGACCAAAGGGCACGTCGCAACGCAGCCAGTGCAAGTTCCTTGTGAAGGCGATCGCCCACCGCCCAGCCCACGACCCGTCGGGAGTACAGATCGAGGACCACCGCCAGGTACAGGCTGCCATACGTCTCGTGCGAGAGCGTGAAGGCGGAGCGGACGTGGGCAAGCAGCACGAGAKCCTCGCGCTGGCGCGTCGAGGCCGGGCGGTTCTTCCAGGCGAAATAGCCGCTCGGACTGACGTCGAGGACCTTGCACAGGCGCGCGACCGGGAAGTCCTTCTTCGCCGCGTCGATGAGGCGGAACCTCATCGACTTCCCTCCTTGGCGAAAAAAGCTGTGGCCCGCTTCAGGATCTCCCGTTCCTGACGCAGCACCTCGTTCTCGCGCCGCAGGCGCTTGAGCTCGGCGGCCATGTCCTCCTGCCGATCGGCCGGCGGGTGATCCATCTCCCGCTCACGCCGGCCGTCGATCCAGGTGCGCAGCGTCGAGAGCCCGACGCCGAGATCGGGGGCTACCTCGCGGCGGGACCGCCCGCTCGTCTGCGCCCATCGCACCGCCTCAGCGCGAAACTCAGGGGTAAAGGTCTGCTTCCGGTCTGCCATCGGAAACCCCCTCCTTCAGGAAAAGAGC
>NZ_JBFUGA010000044.1:0-45622 GCF_056403155.1 Methylobacterium sp. P3_A11 | reverse complement strand
TCTGTGCGGCCCGCCACCAAGGACCAAGATCCTCCGGAATGGCCCGCCATTTCGCCCCGTTCTGATGCCGCCAGAGAATGGCCGAGAGTGTGCGTTGCAGGTCCTGCGGTGGCGTCTTGGCCTTCGGACGGCACGCCTCGACCAGCGGCTCCAGCTCAGACCATTGCGCGTCGCTCAGCATCATCCCTCCTGCCTTGGAGAGAGGAAAACGCAAGCCCCGCCAGTCCGTTCAGGCGACGACAGGCCCTAATTGTCTGGAGACGAGACCATCGTTGGCGCCGAGCACCGCGGTGCGCAGCCAGCCGATGCGGTCGATCCCGTCCAAACGTTGCGCCAAGTCAGCGTAATTACCCACGCCCGTGACGGCGGCGTTTAGACGCCGACGGTTTTGAGGATTGCGCCGAAGGGACTGCTGCCTGTGAGGCGGGCGGTGTCGACGACGGTGCGGATGGCGGCCTCGCCTTCAGCGGCCCACATGGCGCGGTAGCCGTTGGTCACCTTCCGCTGCACGACGGCCGGACGCAGCAGCCGCTTGGAGCCGTTGTTGGTGGGCTCGACCTTTCCGGGATAGGCGAGGAACACCAGGAGCTGATCGCGCGCGACTGATCTTGCCCTGGAGATCGCGGGTCAGATCACAGCGGCTCGACGTGGCCAGGATGGCGCCGAGTTGCCGATCCAGGCTGCGGCGCTTGGCCGAGAGCGTCGAGGCGGCGAGATCTGTGACGCGCTCGGCCAGGGAAAACACGCTCTGCAGCCAGAGCTGCAGGCGCCAGGGAACTGGATCGTCGCTGGCCTCGACGACGTAGGCGACGTCGCGGGCTAGATGCGCCAGGCAGGTCTGGTGCTCGGCGGCATGGCCCTGTTGGGCGGTGTAGCGGTCCGAGATCCACACCTCGGGCCGGTGACCATCCATCATCTCCCGCACCACGACAGAGCCGCGCGTCGGCGAGGCCGCGTGCACCACGGCTTGCGCCGAGTGGAACAGCCAGTGGTAAGCGTTCGAGCCCTCAATGCGCACGCCGGTCTCGTCGCAGGCGACGACCTCAGCCCGGCGCAGGGTCGCGATGGCAGCGTCACGACCCGGGCGGAAGCAGCCCTGCGCGCGGCGGAGCAGGTTCATCAGCCCGCCCTGGCTGAGCGTCAGGCCAAACAACTCGGAGAGCGCCGCCTGCAGCCGTTCGTAGGAGAGCGCCTGAAAGGTCTTGAGGTACGTCGCCACCGCATGCAGCCGCGGACCGAACGGGGGTGCCGCGCGCCGCCTCGGGCACCGGTGCGACGACCCGCTCCCCACAGCTCGGGCAACGGACCGCGAGCCGCCGGTGCTGCGTCACGATTGGCGCCACCACGGGCAGCTCGATCTGCTCGCAGACGCTGACGACCTCCGCCGGAAGAGCGGCGTGCAGGCGGCCACCGCAGCACGCGCACGCCGCGGGAAGATGCTCGACGATCGTACCGGGATCATCGCTCAGCACCCGGCTGTGACCCTCGTGACCCGGCTTGGCGCCGCCGGGCTTGGAGTGCTCCCGCTGCTCTTTGCGATCCGTCGCGGGCGGCTTGGACGAGGTGCGCGAGGTCTTCTCTGGCCGCTGCAGCCGCAGCACCAGCTCGATCAGCTCCTCACGGCTCAGCCGCTCAAGATCGCTTCGGCCCATCCCGCGAGGGAATCAGCGAAGTTCGACCTGCGCAAGGGCCTGGGTAATTACCTGAACGCTGAGATCGGTCGGAATCGGCCCCTAGCCACGGGAGCGCGTCATTCGGCAGAGACGGAGTTCCGAGTGAACCAAAAGCTGCAATTCATGCGAGTCTGCTGCTCAGACGACTTCTATTACAATTAGACGAGCTAACGAATAAGTTTCCGAACTTAAGTTTTTTTGGAGGTTAAACATGACCGCCCTCGCAATTTTGGCTATCGTCTGTGGCGTCTTGGACCTGACCCTTGAGCGGTTTTTTCAGTGGGTAAGCAACCGACTCGAAGCGGGCAAATGGCCCGAGGGCATAGAGCCCCTCGCCGGATTGACCTATTTGAATGGTTACCTTCAAATACTGACGCCGGCGGCTGCAATCCTCGTAGGACTAGCGGTCCTCGTGAACGAGAGGTGTTGGTAAAGGGCAGCCACTTCAGGCTGCTGCGACTGGCGCAGGTTTGACCTTCTCTGTGGATCCTCGCAGAACTGCCGCTGGTCGAGCTGATCCTCCGCGACCCCATCCTGACGCACGATGTACGTTGTTGCCGATCGCCGGGCGGTGCCTACGAAGACTCGTTTGAGGCCGGCCACACGTAGACCGGAAAATTCAAAGGGCAGTCTCATGATAGTGCATAGGCGCTGAGACACCGGGTTTTTGAGGGCGCTCTTTGAACCTGCCCGAGCGGGTGTGCTAAAATCCTTGTTTATCCACGAAGGCAGTGCTGCCATGCTCAAGCGAGTGACAAGTGCGCAGCTACGGGCGGCGCGGGCGCTCCTGGCGTGGAACACGAGCGATCTCGCTCGGGCGTCTCATGTGCCCGAAGAGAGGTTGGCGACCATCGAACGCCAGGAAGACACGGGTGACCCGCACCTGCTCGACCGGGTCGTCTGCTCCTTGGAAGCCGCCGGCGTGATCTTCCTCGCCAACTGCGTGACGGTTGAGGGCGGCCCTGGGGTGCGGCTCAGGCGGCAAGATCCTTGTGACGAGGGCCTGCACCTCGGCGAACTCACCAGCGAGAACGACGGGTAGACGAGCGAGATCGCCGCCCGTTCGTTGGCCGCGATCAGCGGCGGAGGCGCTGCGGTAACGCAAAGCTGGACGTGGACACCGCCATTCGGAGACAGCGCTGTGGCCATCCTCTCGGTTCTCCGACCGCGCCGCGCGGTCACCTCGCCAAAGCGCTCGCTCGTGAAGACCCTGACGTGGCGCATCATTGCCGAGGTGGACACGTTTGTGGTCAGCTATCTGGTAACCGGGAGTATGACGTGGTCCTTCGCCATCGTTGGTATCGAGAGCACGACGAAAACCGTGCTGTACTACCTGCATGAGCGCGCCTGGGGCAGAGTGCTTTGGGGTACCAGCTTTCTGCCGCTCGCGCCTGAGAAAGGCTCGTCGGCGCCAGCAGGCATTCTCGGCTCTAATCAACGCCGCCCGCCGACCTCATCGAGATGCTCGAGCAAGTCTGCTGGGTCTTCGTAGACGCGCACTGCGCCGGATCGCTCCAGCTCTTCCGTGCCGTAACCACCCGAGAGCAGCCCGACCCCAAGCCCACGACAGCGGCGCGCCGCCAGCATGTCCCAGATCGAGTCGCCTACGATGATCGCCGTTTCGATCGGCTTGCCGAGCCGATCAGCTGCGGCCAGGAACAGGTCAGGGTCGGGCTTGGCGTACTTGACCATGTCGCGCGTCACCACCGGCACCTGCTCGGGGTCGACGCCGAGAGCGTCGAGGTTGACCCGGGCCGTTTCCATCCGGCCGCTCGTGGCGATCGCCCACGGGATCCCGGCCTCGGTGAGGGTGCCGAGCAGGGCTTGTGCCCCCGGAAGGGGACAGATCTGCGAGGAGAGACGCCCGTACGCCTCGGCATGAAGATGGCCCAAGCGTGCGATGCGCTCCTCGCTGATCTCCTGTCCCGTCTCCCGCAGGAGCTGGTTCGTGAACAGGCCGCCGCTCATGCCGATCTTCCGGTGGATGCGCCAGACAGACAGAGCGATCTCCTCCGCGTCGAGCGCCTGCTTCCAGGCGAGCACATGCTGGTAGACGCTGTCGACGAGCGTGCCGTCCAAGTCGAACAGGAAGCAGGTTTCGATGCGCATCTGACGACCTCTTATGCCGCCGCGCGAACCGGCTCCGACGCGCGTTCCACGGCGGCGATAACCTGCTCGGGCGCGAGGTGCTGGATCATATGGCCCATGGCGGGGACAACGATCAGTTCACTGTCCGGCAACTCGCTGTGCAGCCGCTTCGACTGCCGGTCGACGTCGGCGATCTGGTCGTCCCCGCCGACGATGATCACGACCGGCAGCTTCAAGTCGCGGTAGTGCTTCTCAAGCTCGACGGTCACCGGCGTCATCAGCACGGCGTCCTCCGCGGAGGCACGCAGCTGCAACGGGCGCAGCATCATGGCTTTCGGGAACTCGCGATCGAAGCGTTCTGTGACAGGGGCCGGAGCAAACATGGCCTTGATCATGGCGGGCTGCAGCGCCCGTCCGATCACGGGTGACACCGTGTGGCGCATCAGGTCGCCGAGGCCGGGGATCGCCGCCGGGGAGGATAGCATCACGTCGGCGCGCAGCGTCGGATAGTAGTACCCGGATGCCAGGACGAGGCTGCGGACGAGCTGCGGGGCCTGAAGCGCGAGAGCGACCGCGACGAGCGCGCCCCACGAATGCCCGAGCACGACGGTCTGCGTGACGCCGAGCTGCTGCAGCGCTTTCTGGAACAGCGTCGCGTGGGCGCGCGGTGTCCACAGGCCGCGCGGCCGATCGCTGTAGCCGTAGCCGGGTCGGTCGATGATGATGACGCGGTAGCGCTTAGCGAGGTCGTCGACGATGCCGCTGACCAGGAAGTCCTGGATCTTCATGCCGTTGCCATGGATCAGCACCAGGGCCGGGCCATGTCCGCGCTCGACGTAGTGCAGGCGCACCCCGTCTACGGTGATGAACTCACCGATGGGCGGCGTTTGCCGCTCGGCTTCCCGCGTCTTAGCGACCGCGTAGAGCGCCGATGCGCCGAGCGCTGCAGCTGACCCGAGTAGGGTCGGAACCAGCCAGCGGCCGGTACTGGAACGTTGTGTCATGGTATGATCCTGCGTGTGATGGGGCATGATCCTCGATCGGCGGGATCAATCTGAAAGCGATGCGATCTGTTCGGACTACGACCTCAACCCGGCGCTAGGCGGCGGTGAGGCGCTTGGTGTTGAAGGCCACGTGCTCGCAGTATCGCGACACGACGACTTCGAAGGAGCCACCATTCACCAGCGTTCCGGCAGCCTCGATGGCAGCACCGATCTTTTCGGAGACCATCGACTGCATCTCGGCCTGTGCCTCAGGCGATCCTGACAAGCCGAAGCTCAATAACGCGCTGCGCTTCGATGGCGAGCATCATGGTGCTGAAGAAAGGGGTGAACATGGTCTACTCCGCACCGCGGGATGCGGCATTCCTCGGGTCGTTCTTGGCTTGGTGATGTGTCGGGTCGTGCTTGCGGCAGTCGGCAGCCTCTATGGGAGCGCGCCGATCAGGCCCTTGGCTTCCGTCATCGTGTTCTCACACGCCCGCTGATGTCCGTGGCCATCCTCCTCGACCGCACGATGGAGCAGCCGGCGCGCGTCGGCGATGTGTGCGCTCGTCGAGACCATGCTGACATCGCTCGGCTCGCCCGAAGGAGCGCTGGGCAGCGCCTTGGGTGAATTGCTGCTGCGGATCGTATGTCCGTCCTGGAGGCCAGCCACGTGGACCGCGCCGGCGCTGTCGAGGCGACGCGCGATCGTACCGATCTGCTCGGCGCAGGAGCTCGCTCGGACCGGAAGCGGCGTGAGGCCGAGCAGGAGGGCGGAAGCCCCCAGAGAGAGCGCGAGGCGCATGTGAGATCCTTTGTGCTGAGAACGATCAGCCGGCTTGCCATGGCAGGGTCGGCTGATCGCACAAGCGGAGGGGGCAGCAGATAACCGCAGCAGACGGGTGGTCGCGGAGGATGTTGCACTGCAATATGGAAACACCGCGCAGAGCCGAACGATCCATCCTGGACGAAGAAAGATCTGGGGCAGGGTCCCGTATCGAGCGGTTGAAGCCAACGGGATCATTCGGATCCATGAGAACGACGGCGGGGCCGGGATCCGGTTCCGGGAGCGAAAGATTTCATCACAACGGCGAAGATTGGACGCTTCGCCTGGCACTCGATGCCGTGACCAGCTCATCATGGTTACGCTTCGACCGCTTGGACCCCGGCTGCCTTGAGTGGAGGCACGCCGGTTGCCTGCGACCTGGGTGCGGCCCAAAGATTTTCTACAACCGCATCGAATCTGCACGGCATCGGATGTTTGGTATATAATTAATTTTATTACCATCCAGGGGTGCTGCTATGAATTATGATATGGAAAGACTGTGCAGAGCAGTCGAAGATGTGGCTATGCGCGAGGACGTCAAACTAGCGGACGCGGGCAACTCTGAGGCCATCGTTCGCGCTGTGCTCACTGAGCTTAAGAAGCCGAGCGAAATGATGCTCGCCGCAGGCGATCCTGAGTATCATTTTCCGAGCATTGAAGGAGTTACCGAGCAATTTGCAGAGATGATAGAGTGCATCCTGACCGCAGATTGAACGACGGAAGCGCGGCGAAAGCACTATTGGAGCTACATCTTGGTCGGACTGGATCCGCCTCTGAGCCCTGCTGCTCGCTCTTGCCCTCTCACTGCGGTATGATAGTTGCTAAGCGAGGGACTGTCATGAAAACCAGCACCGACTTCATCGCATCACTCAAGCATGAGCATGCCCGTCTGGGCCGCCTGCTCGGCGTGATCGACAACGGCATTTGGTGGACGAAGGAAAAACCTGGCCTCGTAAAAGTCGAGGACCTGCAGGAGCAGTCCGAAACGATCAAGACCGCCATAGACAAAATCGAACGCGTCGTAGGCCAGATCGGGAGCTGATACCCTGAACCAGAATGGCCTGTTGTGTCAGCTGCCGGTCGGTCCAGGCGTCGTTGGACTCCTCGATAGCGCGGCTATCAGCGTCAACTTGAAGAAGGGGCGCCATCCAGATTTTGGCTCATCCCACCGTTCGCTTGGTTCTTAGGCTGAACCGAGAGATCGATGCTGTCCGCTATCTCCGGCAGCGCTTGGAGGAGGTTGGCGGACACCGCGTCTCTTGTAAGACCTCGGCCATAGACATTCGCGATGATGGTCCAAAATTGCGGCCTCTTGCTCTCCGGGATCTCAGCAAGGCGCTTGTCGATCATATCTCGTACAAGCTTCGAAAATTCCTCAACTTCTTCAGGTAAAATCCCGAGCGCGCCGGCCATTGCAGTGTCCTCGCTGTGACCGAATATGCGGAACGCAGTCCAGGGTTCGTCCCCGAGTCAATCAGGCCTAAGGTGGTCGTGGGAGCCACCGACAAGGGCTTCCTGGCCAGGGCGGTTTGGGTAGGCGGCGCTGTGCCATTTCCGTCCGGCATCTCCATCGGTCTTCAGGGATGCCTCACGCTCCAAAGGATCGATATCAAGCCGACGAAGCACGCGACAAGGCCGAGCATGCCGATGAGAACAACCATGTCCGGCACGCCTTCGAGCCCTTGGATCCCTACGGTGATCGGCATCGCGCCCTCCTATGATCTCCGTGATGCAGCGAGCATCTCCTCTACGCTGTGATGCCCATCTCAGTCCTGGGCACCATTCACCGTCGCCGTTGCGACGTAACGGGCGCGGAACCCGCCAAAGCCAGAGGCCGGCCAGCTGTCCCGTGCTAGTCTGCTCTATGACCGGACGGACTCTCGTCCATCGGCCAAAATGGCAGACCTGTTCGGGATCGCCCCGTTGAGCGGCATCGGCGCTTCTTCTTTGGGAGCTGCAAGACCAGCGAGAACCAGCGCGGAGGCCGGGTTCATAGCCTCGACCATGGTCGTTGGGATCAAGATCGTCGATCCTCGCTCCTTGGTCGTCTCGTAGATGATGTTCATGGCCCGCAACTGCAGGGCGATTGGGTACTGCGCGTAGGTCTTGGCCGCCGCGACAAACCGACTGGCGACCTCGTCTTCGGCGGATCCGAGGATGATGCGGGCCTGCTTCTCCCGTTCGGCCTGCGCTTGGCGGGACATGGCATCCTGAAGCGCAACGGGGATCGCTACGTCCCGAACTTCGACCGAGGTAATCGCGATGCCCCACGCCGCCGTTTTGAGGGCGATCTCCGAGCGCAATTCCTCATCGGCCGCCTTGCGATCCGAGAGTAGGTCCGCAAGCATCGATGAGCCGATCATCTCGCGCAGCGATGTCTGCGCGACCCGGTCGATCGCTTGGCGATAGTTTGTGATCTTCAAGGCCGCTGCTTCGGCATCGTGTACGTGCCAGAAGATGATCGCGTCCACGTTCACCGGCACGGTGTCGCGGGTGAGTGCCTGCTCCGCGTTGAAGGCCGTCGTCTGGATGCGTTCGTCGATCACGGCGGTCACCCGGTCGAAGACGGGAAGGATCAGGAACAAGCCGGGACCGCGGACACCCTGCAGCTTGCCTGCGCGCAGGATCACGAACTTCTCCCAGGCGTTGGCTACTTTGAGGGAGAGCGCGACGAGCATAGCCGCCCCGAGGAACAGGCCGGCGAAGAGTTCGGCCAACCAGCCGGGCCTCAATGTGTCGAATGCGCCTATCGCCAGCCCGCAGAACAAGAGGGCCGCGACCAGCATGGCGGTAATCGGGTTCATGGTCGCGACTCCCGGCAGCTCATAACGCAACGGGCGAGCTATCTGTTGGAAAACGCGTGGTCTTAAATAAAGATCTGGTACGATTCTGCGTTTTGTCTATCCGTTTTTGCACGTCAGAAATCATTTCCATTTAAATCAAGTCCTTCCGCTTATGTGCGCATTTAAACGGAAGGCGTCATTCTCGAAGCTTGAGCGGCCGCCTCTTCGACAAAGGACAACCAATTTATAGGCGCGACCAGGCGTCATGAGGTAGATCGCAGCGCCGAGGCGTTACGGCGTATTTGGAAAAAATCAGTCATCATCGCGACTGTCATGGAGGATTGGAAGCGATCGTCAGTTCGTTACTCGGAAATTCAGGCCTCGCAACCAGCGGGGTCACCTGCGGCTTGATAATGCGGGTGGCCGCTGAAGCGATGATCTCAAGCTTAGAAATTGAGAAGCAAATGACCGATCAGGGCAGAGCTACATCTAACAGTGTTGATCCTCAAGATGATTCTGCCTGAAATTTAAGCTGTTACTGCGGGCGATCCAGGCTCGAACGGGCGCTCGCGATGCACAATATCCTGACCACTTTCGCGGCGGAATGAGGACCGGATCGCTTGTAGGATATTCGGGCGCGTCGCCGATGCACTCGGCTTCCTTCCGAGTGACTTCTATGGTGATCCCACAGCTACCCGCGAACTCAAAGTCGCACTTGAAACGCTTCGCATCTGCGGTGCCCTTAAGGATGGCAGCGGCCGGGAGCGTGTGCTTGCTTTAGCTCAGGCCAATCTGGCCGGTCACACGGACATCCGGCCCGCGGATTTCTGACCCCATTTCCTCTGCAGTACAGATCTGGCCCTGTACTCAGACCCCGAGACCGAGAACGCGTATGAGTGGAGGCCCGTAGCCGTTGAGCAAGGTACCGATAGCAATCATCACGACGGATGTTTCCCGCTCGGCGATGACGCTGCTGCGGACCTGTGCCCGCTCGGCCTCGCGCCCTCGATGATAGGTCACACTGTGCTCGTGTGACATGGCCGTCTGCTGCAGCAGCGGCTTCATCGCTCTGATCGTCGCGGCCTCACGGCCCCCCAGAACGTAGGGGCGCGCTGCGACGAGAAGCCCGAGCACGATCATGCAAGAGCCAAAGCCACTTACGATCTCGCCACGGTGCTGCGACTCCCACAAGACGCCCCATGCCAAATGAAGGGCCGCGAGGAAGAGCCCAAGATAGAGCGGCGGACGATATGAGAGAGCGAAGCGGCGCATCAGGCCCACCTTTATCTCAAAAACCTTGTGCCGCCGATAGGGCCCAGAGCGCCTTTGATCCAGGACAAAACCGCCCCTTGCGATGAAGCGCATAGAAGTTCAGCGATGGAAACGTGCCGACTGCGCGTCATTGGACGAAGGAAAACTCTGATGCGCCTTTCCGTTCTGGTCCTCTCGGCCGTGTTCGCATTGGCGAAGACCGGTTCCGGTTTTGCTCAGGCCACACTGCCGGACGATGCCGTGAACAGCGCGAACAATCCCGGCACGGTGAGGAACGAGGCGCCGATTCGCGAGCAAGCTCTGGACTGCACTTGCCACATCACGGCGCCGGGTGCGGACGCCGCTGGCTCGGTCCTGTCTGGCAACTCGAACCGTCAGGCCGGTCCGGATCGCGTTGCCGGGGCGGGCGAGGAGAACTTCGATTGTACCTGCGGCAAGGCGATCCCGGACACGACCGGGGCTCTGACCGCCCCGAAATCCGACCGCGGACCCGACGCCGCAGTGTCTGGATCAGCCGGCATCAGTTTAGCTCCTTCGCACTGACGGCGGGCGCGGCGTTCATTCGCGGCCCCGCAAGGTCCAGGGAGGATCGGACATGAAATTCAAAATCGAGCGCGTGACGGCCATCGGGGGATTCCAACGCGCGACCTGGGAGGACGATGGTGGGGCTGGGTTGTCGGGACCTCGCACGGTGAGCCGGGTTCCGCATCCGTCTCCGGGCTCCCCGAAAGCCGCGACCGATGTTGGACGCGCCCCGCTGGATCGGAAGTCTCGACGGCCCCGCTCAAGCCTTCCTCCGGCAGTCCTTTGAACCTGATCATTCGAGACCCCCGACGCCTGTGCCGAAGCTAACCGACAGCCGCATCCCTCACCCAGCCGACATCCATGCGGTCGTCGCGTCGACCGGGTCGGGATCGGCGGGCATGTGCGACGAAGGCAGCCGGTCTGCTAGCGTCGCTAACGCTAACGAGGCGGACACGCGAGGTCCGTGATCGACCGCAAAGATCGAGTGGGATGATGGATCGCGCCTGTCAAACAACCGGCGCTCTTCGATATGCTCAACGACAAGCGTCGGCGCGCGCCTACTGCGTTCCCGAGCGGCCCGATCTGCCTCCGCGGGATGCTGAAAAGGGAGATCGATGCGATACCAAAGGCATTCGCTCCGCCTTTTGAGTAGAGACGAGGCCGCCTCCCGGAGGCCGCCCGCCTGTCCGCACAACCCACGCCCTGTATGGGCGACGATTACAGGACGAAAAAGCCGACACTTGCGACGACCATGATCGCAGTAGCCATCCAGCCGCCGACGCGCATCGGGATCGACAAGCAGAGGCGCCCCATGATGCGGCCGTTGCTGGCGACGAACATCAGCGCGGCCATGACCGGTGCCGCGAGGATGCCGTTGACGACGGCGGCCCAGTACAGCGCCTTGACCGGATCGAGCGCGGTGAAGTTGAGGCCCACACCGGCCAGGGTCGCCACCGAGAGCGTCGCGTAGAAGGCCTTGGCCTGCCTCAGGCGGCGGTCGAGGCCCTCGCTCCACTGGAAGGCTTCCGCCAGTGCATAGGCTGCCGATCCGGCCAGCACCGGCACCGCGAGCAGTCCCGTCCCGAGAATGCCGAGTGCGAACAGCGCGAAGGTGAAGATGCCGGCAATCGGCCGGAGCGCTTCGGCTGCCTGGGCCGAGGTCTGGATATCCGTGATCCCATTCGCATGCAGCGTGGCGGCGGTGGCGTAGATGATGAAGATGGCGATGACGTTTGAGACGCCCATCCCGACCACCGTATCGGTTCGGATCCGGGCGAATTGCGGGCTTGCTTCCCGAGGCGTGCGACAGAGCGGACGGGCGCCGCGCCTGTTCCGATCCTCAACCTCAAGCGCCGACTGCCAGAAGAATAGGTAAGGGCTGATCGTTGTGCCGAGGACCGCCACCAAAGCCGTCGCGTTGACGGCATCGAAGCGCAGGTGCGGGACGAGGGTCGCGAACAAGGCTTCATCCCATGGGACATGTACGGTGAACACTACGGCGACATAGGCGAATAGGGACAGCGTCAGCCATTTGAGAAGGCCCGCATAGGGTGCGTAGGGGATGAAGATCTCAGCGACGACGCATAGGATCCCGAACCCAACGGTGTAGAGCTTTGGATTGCCGCCCAGGAGAAGGGTGAGCGCCGCGCCCATGGCCCCGAGGTCCGCACCGAGATTGATAATGTTGGCCACCAGCAGCAGCGTCACGACGGAGCGCACGAGCCAGGACGGATAGTGCCGGCGCAGGTTCGCCGCGATCCCGCGACCCGTCACGCACCCGATGCGGCCGCTGATCTCCTGGATCACGATCATGAAGGGCAGGCTGAACAGCATGGTCCAGGCGAGAGCGTACCCGAACTGCGCGCCGACCTGGGAGTAGGTCGCGATACCGCTCGGGTCATCGTCGGCGGCCCCGGTGATCAGGCCTGGTCCAAGGCGGCGGACCATGCCGATGGCGGACGGTACGGCAGGAGGCGCTTCGATGCCGTCGCCGGGCCAGGCCGTCATTAGGCAGGTCCGTCGTGCAAGGTGCGACAGGTCCTGACCAGGACGCGGAGACCAAACTCATTCCAGTGGACGGCCGAAGCCCGGCGTTCGAGGCCGAGCGGTCCGTCGACGACCGCCTGGGCCGAGCGGTCGAATATGCCCCCAGTCTCATCCGAAAAGGTTCCATGCCGTAAGATGTCGGTCCCTGCACGAACGGCGGGCGGGCAGCGTGTGTGCATGCTGGGGAAGCGGGACATCGGTTCAGGAACCCCAATCGCCGTAGAGGTCGAGGATGCCTCCGGCTCGACCCGCGTCAGACCTTCGTACGCGGTTGCGAAACAAGGTCCAGTGGGATGAGACGCCTGATCCGGACGGCATTTGCAGTCTCCGTCCTGTTGAGCTTCATCCCCATTGAGGTCCTGGCACAAGGTGCGAACACCGGTGTCGGCGGCGATCCGCGCAACTCGGTCGCCCAGCCGGAAATGTCGGGCAATCCGTCTGCCATCGCCACCACCTCGATTCAGGCTTCTCTGGGAGCAGCCAGCGACCCGAACGGCTTACGCCGGTTCCTCTCGGATCACGGCATCGTCTACAGCTTCAATGCCCTCGCCTACATCCTGGGCGATACGAGCGGCGGCACGCGCCGGACCGCCACCGTCATCGGCCGCATCGACATGCAGCTCGACGCCGATCTCGGACGCCTCGCCGGCTGGAGCGGCGCCGCTTTCCGGGTGGAGGCCTACTAAAAATGGCGTGGGACTGACGCGGGCTGCCGTCAGCGATCTCGCCGTGGTAAGCGGCCTTGAGGTCATCCCTCAACGCGCCTGTACGAACTGTGAATCGAGCAACAGCTTCTCAACGGTCAGTTGACTTTCAAAGTCGGCGATGTCGCGGCCGAGACCGAATTCTTGGTCAGCCAGGCCGAGACGTTGTTCATCAACTCCACTTTCGGGTGGCCGAGGACTGCGGGCACGAGCCTGCCCAGCAGCGGCCCCGCCCATCCGTTCGGAGCGCCTGCGGTCCGGCTGAAATACCTGCCGAACCCAAACCTCTCGTTTCAGGTCGGGCTCTTCGACGGCGACACGTGCCGCCGGCCCGCGGCATCAACGTCCCCCTCGACGCCTCGGGCAACGGCTGACTGCACAAGGCCCTGGACGAACTCGCGCGCTAGATGCTCATCGAAACTTAGCATCCTCCGGACCAGCGCCGCTTGGTAACGGGTACTCCTCACAACGATCCCAGTGACTTGCTGTCAGTCACCAGTGAACATCACCTCCGGCCCGGCGCTCAGCCCCTCCAGATGCAGGCGCCAGTAGGCGTCTGCGATGAGATCAGGCGCGAACGGCGTACCCTCCTGGATCCTGCCGGCGATCGTCACGGTCGCCAATGCGACGCCGTCCGCCTTGAACGCGGCCGAGAGCGAGTAGGCGAGGTTGCGCAGGGCGGCTTTTCCGGCGGAGAGGGAGAACGCGCTGAGCCACGGACGCGGATCGAGGGCGAGGCCGCCCCCGGTCAGGATGATGCTGCCCCGGCCGCGCGGAGCCATCAGGCCGTGCATCGTTCGGGCGGCCGCGTAGGCGCCGACCACGTTCACCTGCAGGTCGGCCGCAAAGTCTTGTGGCTCGGGCGTGGCCGGCCCCCCCGGGCTCACCCGGTAGGCGTTGTAGACCAACACCTCGATGGGGCCGCGCTCGACCTCAATAGAGCGGAGCGCAGCATCCAACTCTGCAGGATCAGCCGCGTCGGCTTGGCGAACCTCGATCTCAGCCTCTGGCGCGACGCGGTCGGGCGTGCGCACAAGTCCAACGACGGAAAACCCTTCACGAGCGAAGCGGCGAGCTATAGCCAGACCAAGCCCGGGCCCAATCCCGACCACGACGGCTACCTTACCCAAGCGCATAACATTGTCTTTCGGTCATCTGGATCTGAGTCGCAGAGTTCTGAGCAGCGAACTTACCCTGTCCGCCGCTCTATGTACTGCATCTGTTCGACGAAAAAATGCCTCAGATCCAGAGCGGCGAATTTATCCGTCTCACACTAGGAATTTTGACTCAGTCTTTACATCCTCTCCGACTGCGGTTCTGATACTGAGCGGCGATTGGTAACCCAGCAAGGCCGCCGACGCCGTGGCGCCGAAAGGGGGGGACGATGCAGAATATCGGTTCGTCCGAACACCCATGGGGCGATGGTCTCCCTCACGATACCGAACGTGCGGCAGAAGCCCGTCGGCTCTATGCGCGCAAGCGTGCCGCGGGGGCCGCACGCGAGCGCTGTCTGGCCCTGGGGCAAGTCATCCAGACCGAGATCATCCCTCAGCTGGTGCTGCGGCATCGCAGTTTCGTGTCTGAGGAGACCAAACCCGCGTTCAAACCCGACGCGGGGCAGATCGCGGCCTTTACCAATCTCACGCTCGCGTCGGACGATGCGGCTATGGTCGCGGCTTTCTCGGTCTTGGTGGCGGACGGCTATCCGATCGATCGCTTGTTCCTCGACCTGCTGGCGCCCTCCGCCGCTCTCTTGGGCCGCATGTGGGATGAGGATCTGTGCGACTTCATAGAGGTGACGACGGGTGTTGCCCGCCTTCAGCATCTCGTGGCTCGCTTCCGAGTCGATGGCGAGGCGGTTCCGCTCGACGAGAAACGTCGCCTGCTCCTGACGAGCGCTCCCGGAGAGCAGCATACATTCGGTGTTCGGATCGTGGAGCAGTTCCTGCGCAAAGCGGGCTGGGCTGTGTCCGTCGGGCTCTCCTCCAGTCCAGAGGAGATCGCCGCTTTGGCGGCGTCCGAATGGTTCGGCGTCGTTGGACTGACGCTCAGCAGCGAGGCCCGTATCGATCAGCTCGCGATATCAATCCGCTCCGTGCGCGATGTGTCGTGCAACCGATCCATCGGCGTGATGGTCGGCGGTCCGGTCTTCTTGGAGCACCCGGAACTCGTCCACCAGGTCGGAGCGGACGCATCCGCGGTAGACGCGGCAACGGCGGTGCTTCTCGCGCAACGGTTGCTCGACCTTGCGGCCGACAGCGCCAAGAAGCCTTGATCGAACAAAGCTGGAAGCTACCGCAGGGTCTGTTCAAACGGCGCCAGACGCCGCAAGCTGAATTAGCCCTCCCCCGTCGCACGTGCCAGTCGGCGACGACCTCGTCGCATGGTCGCACAACTCCCAATTGGCATACTGCGGGAACGCCGGTGAGATCGATGACCTCCGCCGCCAGCCCGCGATCGAAGCGGGTGGCGGGGCCAAGTGCGAGCCGCGGGCCTATCGGTTATGATCGACACCGATTGAAATTAGAGGGCTCATCCCGGCCTCGGGACGTGCCGTCTGTGCCGATGTGCCGACTCCAGTCCCCGGCCAAGTACAATCCTTGATCCACCGCAAAGTCCCGGGCCGAAACTGCGCCCATGATGTCAGCATGCTGGTCTGGACGCCCCAGACCCACACCCCAGACCGGACGACCAAGCGATGGCCAGATCACTGGCGTCCACTTTCGTTCTGCTCGGGGCGCTCCTCGTCGCTGCCTCGGCGCAGGCTGCTTCCCGGGATGAGCCTCAGGCCGGCTCCAGCGGACCAAACATGCCGCCGTTGCGGGACGTCGTTCCGAGCGAGATCCGGCCCCAGGAACCGGCAGTGACGGGGAGCATGCGGGCGCCCAGCGAGCCCAGCCCACGGTCCCGATCGCATGACCTCAAGCGGCCACCGGTTCGCCCCCCGGTTCGGCCGCCGGGCTTATAACGGCATCGCCTTGCGGGCATCCCGGGACGAGACGCGGTTAGCCTCTCTTCCCGACTCCGTCCGTCTCCACCCTGCGGGAGAGGAGGCCAGGAAGAAGATCTGGCGCGATCCCGAAGGTCAGCGTGCCGACAGCCGGCCGAGCCTGGCGTGATCGATGAGGCGCACACCCCCTGGCACAATCCGGATGCAACCTTCCCGGTCGAGACGGGTCAGCGTCCGGCAAACGGTCTCGATGGTCAGGCCGAGATGATCGGCGATGTCGAGGCGGTTCATCGGGAGTTTCAGGGTGACTGCACTTTGTCCAGTCCGGGCGTAGCGTGCCCACATACCGGTCAGGAAGGTCGCGATCTTTTCTTCGGCTGTGCGCCGGCCGAGCAGAACCATCATGTCCTTGGCCCGGGTYAACTCATGCCCCATGATCTCATGAAAGTGCATCATCAGCCCCGGCTGTGAGTAGACCAAGTCCATGAAGGCTCGCCGGTCAAACCAGCAGGCGGTCACCGGTCCCAATGCGTCGGCGGAGACACTGAACCGGTCGAGCAACGAGAGCCCGAGGAAGTCGCCCGGGAAGGCGAAGCCGGTGACCTGACGGCGTCCGTCTGGAAGGATGCAATACAGGCATAAAGCGCCGGAGGTGACGTTGTAGACCGATCCCGCTGGTTCATCCTGACCGAAGAGGTTCTGCTTTAGGTTGAGCGCAATACGCCGGCTCAACGGCTCCAGCGCATCGCGCTCTGCCAACGGCAGGGCCGTATACGGACTGATGAGACGGAGCTTGCAGATGCGTCCGTCCGAATAGCTGGAAGGGACGGGAATGGGAAGCTTCGTAGTCAGTGCAGCCGACGACGAATGGATCGACATGAGCTTGTCCTTCCAGCTGAAACGGCTTCGCCCGCTGGTCGGCGACCGAATGACCCCGTCGAGTATGAGGACCGCCACCGTCACGCCGCTCGCGGGCCGGTCGTTAGGGGGAAACGCTACGCCTCGGACCCCGCCGCGCATCAGGCCGCGGCAGCTGCGGCTGGTGCGAGGGCCACGTCGAGGTGAACCGGATTGTGCAACGTGTTCGCGACAGGCGACCACAACACCGTGTGCTTGATCAGCGCCGCCAAGGCTTTTCGCGATGCGTCCGCCTCGATGCTGACCGAAACTCGAATGGTCTCGAAGCCGATGGTCTTAGGGGTGAGATCCCCGCTCCCCCAGACCGAGGTCATGTTGATGTCGGCCTCGACGCACAGCTCCAGCGATCGGATTGGGATGCCTCGACTCAAGGCGTTGGCGTGGATCCCGATGGATAGGCACGAGCCCAACGCGGCGAGCAGGGCTTCCGAGGCGTTCGGCGCGGTGCTGTCACCGAGCAAGCCCTCAGGCTCGTCCTCCATGACAGGCCGTGGCGGCAAGTTCCGGATGTAATTCAGTTGGCTCAGTCGTCCCTGTGCAACCGTCCGGCACCGAAGGGTCCGGACAGCGGTCGGGTCCGCCTTACCTTCGGCGATCACCGCCTGGAGTTCGCGTTTGTCGATGGGCACGGGAACCACGGCGGCAGGGTTTCTCGGTGATCGTGACATGAAGTTACCTTCCCGCGGATAGCCGGTTCTAAAATTCGCAGCCCTCGAAGAAATCTATGCCGTAAATCTATGCCGTGGTTATATCCGAGATTGAGTATAAGCTTCCCGGCGGAGAAGTCGGTCACCAAAGTCGACGACGAGGGATGCGAAAACGGATGGCAGGCAGCGCATGCTTGACTGGGACGACCTGAGATTTTTCCTGGCGCTCTCCCGGCACGGCTCGCTCTCGGCCGCCGCCAAGGTGCTGCATGTCTCGCAATCGACCGTCGGGCGGCGCCTGAACTCGTTGGAGGCGACCCTCGGGGTGCGCCTGCTCAACCGCACGCCGGACGGCTACGTGCCAACCTTGGCTGGTGTCGACGTTCGCGAAAAAGCCGAACGCCTGGAGGCGGAGGCGATCGCCCTCGAACGCGACGTCACCGGCCGCGACACCCGCCTGCGCGGCCTGGTTCGGGTGACCTGTGCCGAGACGCTGGCCGCCCACATCCTCGCGCCGAGCTTCGCCAAGCTTCACGAGCAGCATCCCGATATCATGATCGAGCTCATTCCTAATCCGCGGGAGCTGAGCTTGGCGATGCGGGAGGCCGACATCTCCCTGCGCATGCGCCAGCCCGAGCAGCACGATCTCGTCGTGCGGCGTGTCGGGGGCATCGCCTTCGGCATCTACGCGACACCGGATTACGTCCGGAATCATGGCGGTCTGGATGTCGAGGACGGTTGCACCGGGCATCGTCTGATCACGCAGCTCGAAGACACGCAGGAGATGACCCAGTCCGCGTGGCTGACCGACCTGGCATCACGTGCCATCGTGGTTCTTCAGACCAGCAGCCACGAAGCCGCCGTGCTCGCGGCCGCCAGCGGAGGAGGCTTGGCATGCTTGGCACGCTTCCGCGGCGACGGGGAGGCTCGGTTGACGCGCCTTCCGGTACCGACCGAGCCACCCAGCGCCGACATCCTGCTGCTGGTTCACAAGGACAACCGCGACACGCCGCGGATCCGGGTGGTACTGACCCACATCACGGAATGCATCCACGCGCTCACCGCGGTCCTCCAACCCGTTGAGGCGAGCGGGCAACCAGGCCGGGCCGTGACCGGGTGACAGGGCGGGCACGGCCGCCCTCGCCGATCAGTTTTCGCACCGAAAGACCTCTTTCCCACTTCGCGTCGTCTAAGCCTCGCTCAAGGTCGATTTCCCGTCCGGCCGCGACGTATCCATCTCTGCATAGCCAAATGTCGAAAATGCTTGGCCCGTGTATTGAGCCGAGACGCTAGTATGCCGTCCAGAAGATCCGGCGACCGGGTTCCCAATAGGATCTTAGCGACGAAAGCATGCCGTGCGGACGACGTCCTTCCGCTCGGACGACTTGCTCGGGAGCGAGGTGCGCACACCGGACAACGTGCCGCTCGGCAGCGGCGACGCCATCGTCATGGGACCTGAGGGCAGCAATAGCGCCTACCTCCTCGTCGCTCGCGGCGGCGTCTTCGGCCGCGGACAACGCCACGTCGCGGTTCCTTGGGGCCAGTTCAAGGTCACGCCGAACCTGAACCCCTCGTCCTCGACACGAGCAAGGACGGCATGAAACAGGCCCCGCGGATCATCGAGGGCCGCTTCACGAAGGCGGAGCCGTCTGCCCAGCCGACCGCGAAGCCGGACGCTTATTCGAACGCCGACGCAAAGACCCGGCGGACGGACTGAGCCTCGCGTCGACCGACCGAAGGCCGCTGCCTTCCACGCTTAGTAACACGATTGGAATTTGCCATGCGAACGATGCCAGTACTGACGACGAGTTTCCTCGCCCTATTGACGATGACCGCGGCCCAGGCGCAGCAGCCGGTCACTGCCCCCGTGAATGCCGCGTCAACGATGCGAGAGGCAGGGCGCGAGGCGAGCCAAGCTGCCGATGCGGCACGGGAGGCGGCCCGGCTCGCGATGCAGGCATCGAAGGCGGCGGTGAAGGATGCCCCGAAGCAATCCGCCGACATGATTGGCAAGCTCGCCACCGACGCCGCGGAGGCGGCGACACGCGCCGAGACCAAGATTGCCGAAGCCAACAGGGCGGCGGGCATGGCGGCGAACGCCTCGATGCGGAAGGCTGCGGATGCCGCGCGGAAATCCGTGGAAGCGACCCAGCTGGCGGTGGAGACCTCCAGGGATGCCGCCGAGGTCTCGGTCCGTTCGAACGTGACCGCGATACGTCGGGCGGCATCGGCCGCGCGGGCATCCATCGTCAAGGCCGCCACAGCCACCGCGAACGCCGCCCGCGCCGCCCGCGAGGCGGCCAGGACGACCTGGGATCGCGAAATGGCGCCGACGCAGGCCGGCAGCTGAGCGCCGTCGGACGGCGCTCGTCCAAATCAAGACCGCGAGGAAGACCGGTGATTTCGAAGATTGAGATGGCACGGACCTGCGAGGAGGCCGCGCATCAGCATGACCGTGCGGCCGCCCACTACCGGCATTCCGCCAGGCATCCCGCAAACGGTGAGCACGCAGCCGCCGCGAGGGAGCGTGATCTGGCCCTGAGCCATTCCGAAATGGCCCGGATCGAGGAAGCTGCCCTACGACCGGATGGCATCGTTCACGACCGGCGATCCGCCGCCGAGGCAGCTTGGCACTTCTTGGATTGAGGTCCGTGCTTCCGGTCCTCCCTTAACGAGGAACCCCTGATGGCAAACCCGATGTCTCCCGAGCGGCCCGACCCGACCTTTCCCGATCCGTCGCCGGCGCACCCCCCGAACCCTGACCGGACACCGCTACCGGAACCTTCGAGCAGGCCCGATCATGAGCCAGACGAGGTCCCGCCTTTCAACGAACCTCTCGGCATCCCCTCCGGTGCACCGCCGGAGATCGGATGACCTCGGGCGTGCCGATCCAGCTGCCGATCGGATCTTCGTCTGGGAAAGGGGCAATCACCTCTTCCTCAGAGGAAGAGCCCGGCGTCCTGGTATCGAGACGTCGCGCGGTACCGCACTCGTCGGCGCGTGTCGCGAGATCATAAAAAATAGATATGTCGTTCATTGTTACTTCGCGCGCTTCAAATGATTGTTGTATAAATGAGGCATGTTTCGGGAATACCTCGAGGATTGTGGAGGTCTGTCATGCCGATCGTCGGATACCCGGGTTGGCCACCGGTCATCGATGCGAACACGCGAGAACACGTTCGCTTTGCCATGTCGGATGGACGCAGAATTATCCCATGCCGAATCTCGATCAATACACTGCGTGACTGCTTCGGGGATAAAGATTCCGAGCCGGTCGCACTCTTCGAAACTTTTCAATCCGAAATTGAGAATTTCGCCAGCGATAAGTTCGAGAACGGCGGTATCACAATTGGTATCATCGAGATCAAAGAGTCCGATTTAACGTGAGTTTTATAACTCGTTAAGAAAGCTTCCATGACAAGCCCCAGACTTACAGGAATTGAGTTCAGCTGGTTCACCAAGTGCCAGATGCTGGCCTCGACCTACGAGCAGCATTGGGGCATGCAGCTGGAGCCCGAGGCTGGAACGCTGGTGGATATTCTGGCCGCCGATGCGCAAACGATCTTCACGGGGCCGCAATCTCTGCAACGTGTGGCAGCACGGCTCGTTCTCGCCGCAGACGCGATCTCATCGACAAAGGATGGTGCAGATCTCGTTGCCAACAGGAGGCACGAGATAGATCGCTGTGCCGAAGCTCTACGGTATATTTCAGAAAAGCTGGTCAATATCGCGTCGGCATCAGCTTTGGAACGCGAGACGTTGCACCTCGCACCTTGACCACGCGAGGCGACGGTCTTCCGCTGCATGATTGTACCACTCACGGTGATTTAAGTTGGCTTATGGCCACCTCAACGGTTGGCGACGTGTTCAACGTTATTACTCACCCCCACCCTGGAGCGGGATTTGCCTTTTAGGAACAACAAGTTAGGTCGGATTTTCGCGCCTCCTACGGTTATAGTAATTGCAGCGACGTTATCAGTACTTACTGTGGCCGGACCGAGTTTGCCGTAGAAAACTTCGCGTCGTTACTGTTTTGTTCCGAAATTCCGCTTTCAAAGGCCCCGGACCCTCACGAGCGGGAAATTTGAGTCGCACGCCAACCCGTTGATGCAATTGGCCTTTCGAAATTTATGAGGGGGTGGGTAATTACTGTTCAACTGCAATCCACATCAGCGCCGCAATAGTCATCCGCTTCAAAATGAGATCTGCGATGCGCGATATTCTGACCCCATTCGCTTAAGTGAACGACGAGCGGATCGCTCTCAGGACTTGCGAGCGCGTTGCCGATGCCCTCGGCTTCCTCCCGAGTGACTTCTGTGACGATCCGAAGGCCATCCGCGAACTCGACGATGCGCTGGAAATGCTCCGCCTCTGGGCTGCTCTCGGAGACGGTAGCGGCCGAGAACGTGTGCTCGCCTGTGCTCAGGCAATCCTGACGTCCCAGGCCGGCATCCCGCCAATGGGAATCTGAGCTCCGTTCGCGCTGCAGGACCGATCTTAACCCCACCCCTCGACTTCGAGGTGGGGTACGAGGGTGAGGTGGTGTCGCCTATCGGAAAGCGACGATCATCCTCTTGGCATCGGTCACCGTGTTTGCGCAGTTACGCTTGGCGCCGTGACGGTCCTCGTTGACCGCGCGACGAATGAGGCTGCGTGCTTCGACGATATGATCCGACGTCGGAATTACTCCGGCATCGCTGGATATTTCGGCCGGAGCCGTCGCCAGCCCCCCGCGGTGAGCCAAGCCGTACAATATGGCCAGGCTGGAGAAAGGCGATCTGGAACGCATCGGCGCAGGCGATGCGTCGTTCGATCGTGACGATCTGCTCGGCGTCGTCTCCTCGCGCCCTACATGCTCACGATGATTGATTTTCAAACGATCGGGACGTTGTGCGAACGGGGCCTTATCTCGGAAGGCGAGGTGGACACGGCAGTCGAAGCCTTCCTGTCAGGTTCGGCGGCGAGCGTCTTCCTCTTCCGGGCAGGCTATCGACTGAACCTCGTCAAAGCGGTGCGCAGCCACCCGGGCGCCCAGGAATTTGTCGGTCGTCCCAACGTCGGAACCGGACTGAAGCGGCCCTTCGTGCGAGCCGCCATTCTTCAGGCGAGGCCGATGCCAGGATGAGCGGGCTGATCCGGATGGATCGGTTGTCCACGACGGCTGGCGCAGACGCCAGATCTGCCGCGTGCTCGTCCTCAGGAAGTGGCTATCTCCCCCTCAGATATTCCGAGCGCTACCCCGGCAAGCAACGTTGTCGAGGCGAAGGGCGGATGGCGGATGGCGGGGGATGCCGCAACGGACCTCGTCCAAGAAATGCCGGTAGCATCATTTTTGCGGATCCGATCGTCAAAATTAACGCACGCAGCGAAAACGCCCCGCTGCTAACTGTGGCCGTCGGATCGCCGGTTGGCATCCCGGCCAGTGCGCGGGCAACTCGCCCGACCTGCACGCGCACCGGCACTTCGTACCGTCGCCCCAGACGTCACATCCATGAAGCCGGCAATCTGGAGGCGGTAAACCCTTACCGATGTCCGGAGATGCATATGCCCGCGCACTACTGCCTCGATCCGACCGATCAATACGGCGAGGCTCAGGTCCTAGTGACATTCAAGAGGGAAGGTGGCGATGTGAAGCTGATCTCGGTGATCGATGCCGCGCACCACAACATCCTCTCCGACCTTGAAGAGATACAGCGACAGGATCTTCAGCATGAGATTTCCGAGGCGGCGCATCAGCCCGGCTGCTTGCTTCAACCGAGCCGACAGAGCGTGCGAAGTGCTCAAGGATAGGAGTGCCACGAACGCATGTATGGGAGTCGTCGGGGTCAAGACCCGGAGCTACGTCGAACTCGTCACAGACATCGTCTCGGCGTACGTCTCGAACAACCTGGTCCCCCCTGCCGAGGTGCCAAGCATGCTTACTGCCGTCCACGCAGCTCTCGCTGGCCTGGACCGGAGCGGCACTGCCAGGAAGCTTACCCCTGCCTCGATTCGCAAGTCCGTCACCCGCGAGGCGCTGATCAGTTTTGAGAACGGCAAGCCGTACAAGACTCTGAAGCGTCATCTCACGGCCTTTGGGCTCACCCCGCAATCCTACCGCCAGAAGTGGGGTCTACCGTGGGATTACCCGATGGCCGCTGCCAGCCACACAGCTCGGTGCTCGGCCTCCGCCAGGGGCCCGGTCCTGGGCCCAAAGCGGGGAACGGCACCGCCGAAGCTCTTTCTCGTAACCCCTACCATTCCGGACACGCCAAGACGCTACGGCACGACGAGGATCTTCGCAGTGAGAACCTAGCCCGCACACGGGCTCGTCGGCGCGATGGGTTGGCGCGGCAATCCCTACGATAACGCCAAGGCTGAGAGCTTCATGAAAACGCTGAAGGTCGAAGGCGTGTACCCAATGCCTTTCGAGACCTTCGCAGATGTTGCGGCCGAGCTGCCACGCTTCATCAAAGAGGTCTACAATGCCCGCCGCCTACACTCCGCGCTCGGGTACCTGAGCCCCATGCAGTTCGAGGAGCAACACGCCCAGCGGACGGTCAAAACCGCGGCCTGAGCGTGCCCATCCATAAGGGCCAACTCAACCTGAGCCGCGCTGAACGTCCGTGTGTGGACGCCCCATCGGATTCAAGGGGTGTTGGAGAGATTTGTGCGCGCAGGTTCAGGTGCTGCCGTGTGTCCGGCCTTTCGATGCAGCCATCCTCACGGCTGCGGGCCTGTATGGAGATCGCGGATCGGGTCCAAATCGCTTTGGCGCGCTCGAGGCGCTTGGACGTTCACTGGTTTTCCCGACCCCGTCTTCTGACCGTTGCGCCATACCTCTCGACTGACCTTCCCTGCCTCCCTGACGCCTCAGGCCGTGGCGGTCACGCCGTGGCCGGAGCTCTGTAGGAGCCGCCGTGGGCCATCAACGCCCAGACGATCCGCGCCATTTTGTTCGCCAGGGCGACGGTGATCAGCATGCGCGGCTTGCGCGACAGCATGCCGGCCAACCACGCCCCGGCTTTGTCGGGAGCACGCGCCGCGACCTTGGTCGCAGAGCTCGCGCCTAGGATCAGCAATCGTCGCAAGCTGCGCTCGCCCATCTTGGTTGTTCGCCCCAGCCGCTCCTTGCCGCCGCTGGAGTGCTGCCGCGGGACGAGGCCGAGCCAAGCCGCGAAGTCGCGCCCGCGGCGGAAGGTGCTGGCGGCCGGTGCCAGCGCCACGAGTGCGGTCGCGATCACCGGGCCGACACCCGGTCCCGTCATCAGCCGCTTAGCCACGGCATCGTCCTTCGCACGCTGGGCGATCTCGCGGTCCAGAAGCGCGATCTGCGCCTGGAGCGCCTGCAGGCTGTCCGCGATGATGGTCAGGACCGGCCGTGCCTCGGCTGGCACGTCGGATGTYGGGTCGCGGACGATCGCCACGAGCTTGCCGACGTGCCCGACACCTTGGCGAACGACGTACCCGAACTCCGTGAGGTGCCCGCGCAGTGCATTGATCAATTGGGTCCGCTGACGCACGAGCAGGTCGCGCGTACGGAACACCACTGCGGAGGCCTGGGCCTGCGCGCTCTTTCCCTGAACGAACCGCATCGTCGGCCGCTGCGCCGCCTCGCGAGACGCGCCTCAGCGTCGGCCATGTCGTTCTTCTGCCGCTTCACGAACGGCTTCACGTAGGCTGGTGGGATGAGCCGCGTTTCGTGGCCTGCCAAGGCTATCTCACGGGCCCAGTAATGAGCGCTGGCGCATGCTTCCATAGCGACCACGCAACGCGGAAGTGTCGAGAAGAACGTCAGCACCTGATCACGCCGCAGCTTCTTGCGGAACACGACTGCGCCGCTTGGATCCGAGCCGTGACCCTGGAAAACCGATTTGGCCAGATCGATCCCGACTGTGCTAACCTCACCCATAGACGCCTCCTGCAGTGGTGTCGCAACACCTCCACTCTGGCACATCGATGCCGTCAGGGGGCGTCCACCCCAACGCTTACCCGCTGCCCGAGCCTCGAAGCGGCCGGGCCGCAATCGGCCAAACCCAGTCATTTCTTATTGCCGCTGAGATGCTGATCGCTATGCGGACATTTTGTCCGGATCACCCTCGCGAGCGCGATTTTGTTGACGTGTCAGGCGCGCGCTGAAGGAACTGCTGCGGGGGTATACCGGGAGGGGCATGCCCGCGGATAGAGCCACCCTCAAAGGTGCAACGCTTACCTAAGCACCATTGAAAGGCATTTTTCCTGTATCACTCTCTGCAACGTCCGATGCACAGAATGATACGGATCTATCGTGGTGTCTGGCCGCTTCATCTCCTACCTACGTGTCAGCACCGATCGGCAAGGTCGATCTGGGCTCGGTCTCGAAGCGCAACGTGCGGCCGTCACTGACTACCTCAATGGTGGCGCCTGGAAGCTGGCTGCTGAGGTGGTCGAGATCGAGAGCGGCGCGAATACCGAGCGGCCGGAATTGAACCGTGCCCTGGCGCTTTGTCGCGCTCACCGCGCCACTCTAGTGGTCGCCAAGCTCGATCGGCTTGCCCGGGATGCACACTTCCTTCTCGGTCTGCACAAAGCCGGTGTCGACTTCATCGCATGCGACATGCCTTCGGCGAACCGGATGACCGTCGGCATCATGGCCGTGGTTGCTGAGGAAGAGCGCAGGATGATCTCCGCCCGCACCAAAGCCGCGCTGGCGGCCGCTAAGGCGCGTGGGCAGAGGCTCGGTGGATTTAGGGGCCGCACGGGCACGGCTGAGGACACGGCCAAGGCTCGCCTCGCCCGCGCTTGCAAAGCTAGAGAGCAGGCCCAGGCACTTGCACCGATTCTGGCACGCCTCGATCCAGAAGGTGTCGCGTCACTACGTGCTGTAGCCGCCGCATTCGAGTTAGAAGGTGTTCCGACGCCGAGCGGCACCGGCAGCTGGACGCCTACGGCCGTGAGGAGACTGCGGAGCCGTCTTGTATCCGCAAGCGGCACATCGCAGAAGATTGGCTGAGTTAGCCGGCGCTTCTCCGATCTACTCAGAAGGCAATGAGCATCGAGCTTTAGGCCCAGGTTTGGAAGGCCGACCATCTGCTAACTCCAATAGGTGGCGCGCGTTACGAGATCAGGATACCGCGTGTCCGAAATGTCTGATCTGTCTGATGGTGCCTTGCGACTTAAGACAATTTGTCTTAAGTGTATATTTTCTGTGATGGTCTATTGATTTGACTGAATGCCCGCCACATATTGCTTTTTGCTAGAGCGAGGCAGCGATGATCCCCACCGTGAAGCAGCATTCCAACGGTTATTATTATGTCCATTGGATGGAAGGCCGGCGCACTAAGCGCTTGACGACAAAACACAAAGATGAGTTGCGTGCGGCGGTATTTCTGGGAAATTTTATTCTGGATGAATGGGCGGTTCAGGTCTTCGGGTGTACAATGTACTCATCGGAACCAGTCAAGCATTCTGTTCTTGTACCAAATATTGATCGATGTACCCCGGAGGCTGCATACAATGTTGTTTCGCTATCAGGGACGGCGCGTCGTGCTGCGCGCGATTAGAAGAAATTCTGCACCAATTGCCCGTCTATCTGGCTATGGAACATCAGCGTGATCAATCGAACAGGCCGCCCGTAGGCGGATTGGCTATCACCTCGCCCTCGATTTCAGGCGCCTCGAGTTCAGCGAGGTAAGCGACCGCGCGCTCGCGCGCCTCAGCCAGCTCGGCGCGCGTCATCTCGGAAAATGACCTCTCCTCAGCGTCGCGCTCGCCTGCTGCAGTGCCCGACATTTTGACCAGATGGGCGGCCGCCATAACGCGTGCGTTCTTCGGCGCCTTCTCGTCACATGCGATCTCGATCAGCACGCCGACACCAACACTGGCGCCTTCTGTGCGCAACCGCTGCGAGACAGCCGCCTGTACCTCCGCGACAATGGCCTGCCGTCGCATCAGCGTGCCGCCGTGCGAGGAAGGCTGTGCGTAACCAGCATAAGTGGCCGCTGCGGTCGCGTCATTGACGCGGACCATGTGGCCCACGAACGTCCGTTCCTGCGGAGTGAGTGCTCCGGACTTCAATGGCATAGCATAACCCGGATTTAGCTTGTCTCTGCACACTTTATCCGATGTTATAACATAACGCTATCCTGCTTCCGAGCGGCAGTTAGGCGGCGCGATGCTGCGGCGAGCACTGCTTCTCGGCCAAAACGTCCGATCAGCCTCATCACCAGCGCCTGCTCCCTACCATGATCCCGCTGGAGCTTCGCAAAGGAAGGTCCAACCATCAGGGCGCGCGGCTTCGCCCCCAGCTCGACGGCAAGCTCGATTGCTGACACCCGAGGCTCGGCGGCCTCGGGCTTGGCGGCTTTCAGCGGAGGCGCGATTATCGGTGCACGCCGTGGCGGCCAGGATGCACCATCCCGGACGCGATGGTGCAGCGGCTGGTTGGAATGCCGCTCGTGAACGCGCACCGAGAGGAGCAGGCTCTCGATCCGATAGACGTTGTCTGCGGCGGGCGGGACCGGGCTGTGACGGTCAGCGGTCCGGTCGCTCACGCAGAGTAGCTCTTGGAAGGGGTTGCGGCCAGCCTGCAGCATTAGGACGATAGGTGGGGCTTCGGAGGCTGGCGCGTGGGGGCCATTACCGGCGAGGACCGCCCGAACGCCCGCCAGCCCGGCGGGGTCTTGTTCCGAGACGAAGTGCTCAAGCGGTCCGAACCTGTCCATCAGCGTCAGCTTTGGATCGGGGTAGCGATCGACGTCGATCAGGACGCGCCTGCTGCGCCGCTCGCCCTCCGGTCGGTAGCGGTAGCAGCGGAACGATGCCTGGGTGGCGAGTGGTGCATCGAACCACCGGCCCTCCACAGGCAGCGCATGAAAGTGTGACGCAGCCCTATGAGGATCTCTTATGGACCTGTCACACTTTCGATGCGGACCCTCGTCCCACCACGACGCCCTGCTGAATAGTCCGGTCAAGGCATCGATCTCCCCCTCGCGGTGAAGCCGTTGCCGGAGCGCGGCTGCGGGACTAGCGCCTCCGAACACGTCCTGCAGCACACGCGCCGCGTCGGGCGCCGTCTCGGGCACGATGCCCCTGGCGAACAATGCGTCGATCACGCCGCCGGCGCCCAATAAGTCGCCAGCGGTGACCACTCCGTCGTGGGCAAGCGTGGTCGGCGCGCTCGTCAGCATCAGCGATACAAGCCGCGCTCCCGGCCCGCGTCGCACCGGGCGCGCGCGTCCTTCGGTCTGCTCGATCTCCGTTGCGACCTGCCGCCTGAACGCCTCAGCGCGTGGGTCGGGATGCGCGTGGGCTAGCACCTGTCGGCCGGTCCCGTCGCGCATCAGCAGCGCCCCATCGCAACGCGGGTAGTAGCCTGTATGGGGTGGTACGAGCACACCCGTGGCGAGAGACGCCATGATTTCCACATCGCGCGGCGACGCTTCCGGTCGGCCGATGACGATAATGCCGGCCACGCCGCGCCAGCCGTCGAAACCGCGCAGCGCATTGAAGTGGCCGAGTGCGACGTTTGCCGGAAGCTGCCCCCGTAACCGCGGCTCCAAGTCCTTGTACGTCACGACCGCTACATCAGGGCCAGACCGCGCGCCTCGGCCGCGGAACCGAAGGGCGAGGCGCTCGACGAGGCGGACAACTTGTCCGATCGTGTTGGCTTGGCGGTTTATCTCGGCTGCGTCTCCGGTGCACTCGGCCTTGACCAAGCTCGACTTTCCGAATGCCCTGTCGATCACGGCGACCCGGTGAACGTGGGTCTCTCGCGCGCTCACCGTGGCCTCAATGCGCAGTGTCGGTAGCCACGCGCGGGCAACCTCGGGGATCACCGTCGCGTCGAGATAGAGGACGGGCCCCGCAATCCAGTCGCTGTGCAACTCCTCTTTCCAGCGTAGGCAAACCCTGCGCTTACCGTCGGCATCCTCGTCTACGAACAGCGTCCAGGGTGCGGTCGCCTCGCCCGAGCGCAGGAACGCCGCCAGCAGGCCCCAGAACCGCACGGCCAGGATGATCACCCGGTTCCGCTCGTAAGTCTCGTGCACCGTGAGCGCCGCGGTCTCGGGCGCGAGGTCATGGCGGACCGCGATGCGCTGCCGCAGGCCCTGGCTCAGGTTCGCAGCTTGGTCTGCCTCGGCCGCGGTCAAAGCGGCAGCCTCAAAGGATTCTCGCTTGAGCAAACCGGTCTGCCCGGCGAGCGCGGCAGACATCTTGTCCGCGATCCCGCGGTAAGCCGCACGTTTCTCGGGGGCTGCGAACCTCGCCGCAAGGGCATTGAGGTCGTCGACATTCATCGAGATGGGCTGCCGCTCAAGGCCTCCGAACAGACCGAGCCAGGGCGCCTCGTCCAGCACCAGCATGTCGACCGGCGCGCCCTGACGCTTCCGCTCGGCTGTGTGAAAGACTGCGGGTGCTCGGTGCGCCAGCATGGCATGAGTCAGTATCCAGACCTGAACGTCGGGCGCAAATTGCTGCCGGTAGCTGCAGGCATCCTCAGCCGCGACGCCGGGACGGCGCGGATTGTGCCGGCACCAACCTCGGTTCGGGCCTCCACACACATCGGCGGTGCGTCCGCCAACTTGCTGGACCTGCTCGACCAAGACGTGCATCGGGCAGTTTAATCGCCCCCGCCGCTTTGGGTCTGGTCGGCCGGTCCCGCGCCACACGCGTGCGATCGGAGCGCCGGCCATGTGGTTGATCCTCGCGGCCACGTCGTTGGCCGTCTCATGGGTCGGCACGGCGTAGGCGATCCGCAGGGACGAGTTGGCGCGCACGGCGGCCAGGACCGTGCGTAGGACCGTTTCCGTCTTGCCCAGGCCAATGCCCGCGCCGATCCCGATGCGCGGGATCTCCGGGTCGCCGAAGAACCTTCCAGCCTCGCGCCTAGCCTCCAACGTTTCCGGCGAGCACGACGCGCGGACAGCCTGGAGGCCCGCGATCGCCTCAAGCGCCTCCGCGAACCCACTCGCCACCGCCCGCCCGATTTCGGCGCTGGCCTCGCGGGCGCTCCGGGTCGGGAGGGCGCACGGAGCTTCGCAGGGCTGGCCGACGCAGGTAAGCTTGGCCCTCTTGGCGCGCTCCTGGTCCCGCACCCACTCGACCTGAGCCGGCAGGTTCGCGATCTTCTCCTCCACGTAGGCGTGCGTGTGCTTTGCCGGATCGCGCAGCGCGCTACGCGCGGCTTGGCGGAGGCACGCCAGCAGGTCGCTAGGATCTGCGTCGGGACCGTGCCGCGAGACCCAAGCCGCCGCGGCATTCAGCATCGGGCCATAGAACCCATGCTGGTCCGGACCATCGCCGATGACCGAGACATAGTAGCCGAAACCAGCGCCGTCCCGCTTATAAGGCTGTGTCACACCTTCGATGGCGATCGGGAGAGCGTCAGCGATACGGCGCTGCGGGCGCGCTGGAGCCGCGTACCGTGGCTCGATCGGCACGGGCACCGAGACCATCTCGCGCGGGCCGGCGAGAAACCCCGAGCGGCGCGGGACAGGATTGACCGCCCCGCCTTCGAAGATCGGGCTGGCCGTGTAGATGGGTTGCACTGAATTGTAGAGCGCCGGATCGGCACGCGTCGCTCGCACCCACGACTTCCTCGGCACGCCGAGAACAGGCGCTTGTTCGCAGAGCCAGATTTTGATTTCGTCTCGCCTTGTCGGTCGGTCGAGCCAGAACCACAGTCGCAGGCGTAGGCCTGGCTTGATCCCGTGACTGGCGGTGAACTGCCAGACGCAGGCGACACCTTGGAATGGCGGCAGCAACGTGCTGATGGCATACAGCACGGCGGCCTCGGGCTCGACGCGCCAGTCCAGGTCCGGCGGCAGCTCAATCCCGTCGAGATCGATCGGCAGGTACCGGTGCGGCACGTCCTCAAAGAATTCCTTTTTCCGGCGGGTTCGTCTGGCCGTGGAACGATCCCGCAGTCTATCCATCACGATGCACGAATGCCGGGCTGCCTGCAGCGTTTGCAAGACCGCGTATAGCTCGACCAGACAGGTCACCGAGTGCTCTACGACGCTGAATTCACCCGCTTTATCATAGGCCTGGACATCCAGAGTGCCGGGTTGAATTCCGGGACGAATACGCTTGACGAGCAGATGGCCATGCAGGGCGCGCAGCTCCGTCAGAGTGTCCACGGTCATGTCCGGCGTCTGGGGCTGCGGCCGCGCCTGATCTTTACCGGAATCATCCGCGACGAGCTTGTTACTGGCGTCCACGTCGCGCATCACCGAAGCGCAGCGCGGGCTGCCTCAGATCGCTTCGCCCGCGCTGCGGCGCCACGGTTACCTGGCGTCCACGACTCGGCGTTCGCGACGAGGGTCAGCACCCCAGGGGTCTCGACGACGACCCGGCCGGCCAGACGTCTGAGCTTCAGCCGGCCTTCCGAGGCCAGGCGATAGATCGTCGTGCGGGAGAGCCCCGTGACGTCGGCGGCCACGTCCATGCGCAGGTGCGGGCGCTTCTGCCACGGGATGGTATCTCGGCGCTCGGTAGGCTTTGGTGTGTCGGCCATGATGATTTGTCTCGTCTGATCTGTCGGACGACATGACCATACGCGGCAGACACGAACGTGAAAGCAGACAAAAACTAAGTCATTGGCCTGTCAGCAAAAATTCAAGGAGGCTGCGACTACGGGTTTTCCTCCGCGCGACGTCTCATGGCTCTCCGTGCACGCCTGTATTCCTGCTTGACCGCGTCTATTTCGCGATTTCGGTCGCGCTCGGCGATGGCAGCCGCAAACCCTCTCTGTCCGGTGTGTTGGATGGCCCTTATGATACGCAAGAGAGCGACAGAGTCCGACACAGGTGGCCGGCCGGGCTTAACCTCGCGCCATTCGTAGACCGGCTTCGGCGGCCCGAAGGGCCTCACGATTTCGCCGGTTATCGGGTTTGTCACGAGGTTCGGATCCCTGAGGCGTTTGAAGCGAAGTTCCATCCGAGCTGGCTTCGTTTCAGTTATTGGCTCTTCGATTCCCGGCGCAGAAGTTCTCAATTTCCGGATTGGTCGACCCAAATACTTACCAATTGCAGTGAGCTTAGTCTTTGCAAGCTTTCGGAGCTTCTTCATGCCGCGGCTCCGTCGGCAGACCGCAACGCGACAAGATTGACCGGCGCTAGCGGCGTCACAGCTCGGCGTGCGATCTCCTCGGTCGCCTCGACAATGTAGGCGGAGTAGTGGTCCTCGATCATCTGCACGCTGGTGTCGTGCAGCGCCGCGACGAGCCTCACCGGCACGCCGGCGCTCAGCGCCCGTACGATCGAGCTATGGCGCAGGCACAGCATGACTGTCCCAGGAGGCGCCCCTGCGCGGGTCCGGGCCCTGTCCCATAGGCGTAGAGCTGCCGAGGCCGTGGCCCACGGCCCTCGATCGACCCGCTCCCAGGTGACGGGCCCGACTTGTCGATGCCGCCAGTGCAACAAGAGCGGCTCGTGCCCTCGACGGCCGGCGATGGCGACTTGGAGCCGCTCGATTACGTCGGCCCCGACCGGCACGGCGATCGGCGTCGGGCGCTTGCCGGCGCGTCCCTTGTTCGAGGGTGGCACCATGATCCGACCACGCGCGGTCTGCACGTCGCCGACAGTGATTCTCGCGACCTGCGAGTGGCGAGCGCCCGTGGCCGCCATGACCAGTACGAGCCGCCCGAAATCACCGGTCTCGTCGACGACGAAGGCCGCGTCGACAAGGCGGCGGATCTCAGCATCGGGGAGGACCTGCTTGCGCGCACTCGACCCAGCCGAGTTCGCCTTCGTACCGGCACGGATCTCCGCAGCGAGCGTCGCCGGCAGCACATGACGGTGGTGTTCCACAGCTGCGTTAAGCGCGGCGCGTAGATCGTTCAGCAGCCGATTGACGGTCGTGGGTTGCAACTCGCTTGATAGGCGCTGTCGCCAAGTCCGGATGGTGCTCGCGCTGAGCTTCGCCAACTGCGTCTCGGCGAAGACTTGATCGGAGAGGACGTGCTTTCCGAGGCGCTTCTCGGCGTCCTTACCCGCTGTGGGGGCACGCTCTGAGCGAGTGGCGACATAGGACTCGACGGCCGTGCGCACGCTCGGGACCTCGGCATCGTCCCTCTCCCCTTCGCCATCGAGACGACGTACCTGAGCGCGCGCCCAGTCAATGGCTGCCGTCACGGCAGCCGGGTAGGGCAGGGCATCCGGATCCGATCCGGCGTCGTCAGCTTGGGCGAGGCGTTGCTCGACACGGTTCCCATCGATCACCAGCTTGACGATCCAGGTACCAGGTCCTCGCGCTGGCTTGCGGTAACCCAGGCTGACGCCACCTCGGCCTCCCGAGACACCTTGCCAGCGTGGGTTCTTGGCCGGCGCAAGCCGGGCACGCTTAGCTACGCTGTCGAAGCTGCTAGGCTTTGCCATCGATCGGTCTCACACAGCATCTCACACAGGCGGTCAGACCAACTATGATAGTAGGAGGCGGAAAAGACCAGCGGCCTCAGCGAACTGAGATGTGCGCTTTTGTCCGGGTTGTCTGATATCGGCCCTCTCACGGCGAAAACAGGGGTTCGATTCCCCTTGGGAGCGCCAGCGCGCTGACGAACATCCGATCTTGCAGAGGTTCACGGCGGTCCGCCTGAACCGTCTCGGATGAACCTTCTCCCTCACTCGATTTCTGCTGACCGGAGCGCCGTCGATCAGTCGGCGGTCTTCACCGGCGCGTCGTCACTATCGTGGTTCAGGTTCCGAGACCGGTCGACGGAACCGCGTGAGGGTCATCCCGCTGCCCGCCATGATCGGCGTGGCGACATAGCCGCGCTGCTGCAGACAAGCCGCTGCCATGTCCGGGATGGCGGTATCGGTGAACAGCAAAAACTCCGGGTTGTCGGCCAGGAACGAATCGATCGGCCTGATCGGCAGCGCGGGATCGATATGCGTCCAGCGATCCACCTGATGCTCGTTCGTGGGATCCGGGTTCCGGCCCTGGTCGGTCACCTGCACAAACGTCAGACGGCGCGACGGCGCCCGGCCGAGCGCCTGGGTCATTTCGAAAAACCGCTGGGCATTGCCCGTGGCGATCGGGAGAGCGCCGGGAGCGTGGGACACCAGGGCGATCGCGTCTTCCCGGCGCAAGGTCCGCGTCGGCTCTCCGCCGGACAGGAATGCCATGGTTGCGACCGGGATCAGGACGCATGACAGCACGGCGCTGTGCCGATGAGCCGCGACGCTGCGGGCGACGGCGAGGCTGATCCCGAGCGCCGTCACGATCACGTAGCGCGGATTGAACGTCCCGGTCACCGCCAGGGCGAAGGCGTAGACGATGAGCGGAACCGCGCAGACCGCGCCGGTCACGAGATCGAGATCGTCACCGCTCGGTAGGGCGCGACGACCCGCACGCCACCGGAGGGCGAGGCCGGTCAGGACGATCGCCAGCGGAAAGGGTGGCAGCGGGTCGCCGCCTGCCGTCATCAGCAGGTACGTCGCGAGCAGCCGCGCGATTGTCGGCCGCGCATAGTAGCCGGGGGCGGCAGCATCGCCCTGATTGAAGGCGCTGACCGCCTGCATGATCGGGAGCCAGCACAGGAGCGAGGCCGCGGACGCGAACAGCGCCAGCACGATCGGCCATCGGATGCGGCGGTGACGGATCATCCAGCCGGCCTCCATCATGCCGAGGGCGACCGCGAGGAGGATGGCATAGAAGTGCATCCCGACGGCGAGGCTGAGAAGGATCGCGATCCCGGCGGCGCGAAGGGCCGAGACCGGCCGTTCCGCCGGCCCGTCCCACAGCGCGCAGGCCAGTGCGAAGCAGGCGGCCACGAGCGCATATTGCCGGACCTGCACCGCGTAGGAGAACAACGGTCCCGCCAGGCAGAAGACCAGGGCGAGGCAGGCCACCGGAATGGCGTAGCGTCGGCGCACGAGCACGAAGGCAGCCAGCGCGACGCCATAGATGGCCGCGATCGACGGCAGGCGCAGCATGACGGGGTCGTCGAGACCGAGAACCAAAAGCGCCCGCAGCAGGAGGTGATAGAGCGGAGGCGAGAACTCGGCGCCCTGACTCAACGCCTCCCATACCGCAGCGGCGCTGCCGCGGCGCGCGGTCCAGACGGCCAAGACCTCGTCCATCCAGTACGAGTGGCGCGCCGCCGCGAACGCCGCCCACAGGTAGGCCGCGGTGGCGATCGCCGTCAGGCCCAGAGCGATCCCGTCGCTCCGGCGCCGGGCGTGGGGTCTGGTCACGGTCGCGTGCGCTGTGCCTCGCAACCGGAGCCCGGGTCGCTCCGATTCGAGGCGCTTCGGGAAGATCGCATCCGTCATCGCGGTCGGTTCCCGGAACGCAGACGGCGGGCCAGGGCACGGCCGATCCGATCGGCGTTCGCCATGATCGTCAGGGTCGGATGCGAGGCCGGCAAACTCGGCAGGGCCGCACCATCGACCACGTACAGCCCGGGTGCGCGGATCAGTTCGCCCAACACCGTGGTCGCGGTCGCGCCACCGCCGCCCATGGGGAGTGTGCCCGCGTAATGCGCATCCGCTCCGGGTTCAAGGATCGCGGTCGAGCCCGGYAGCGGCAGCGCGCCGAGGCGCCGCAGGCCCCGTCGGAGACGGGACAGATCCGACCTCAGACGATCGCTGATTTCCCGGGTGGTCTCACCCTGGATCGCCAGCCGCGTCATCCCGCTCGACGTGGTCGCGGTCAGGGTGTTCCGGCTCGACGCGCCGGGCCGATAGCAGGTCGCCAGCAACAGCGCGGGTGCGAGTGCACGGGCGATCCGGAGGGCAAACGGTCGCCCGACCGGCAGTCGTGCGGCCAGCATGTCGAGGGGTAGCGTATCGGCGCCGTAGAGGACCCCGGCTGCATCGTCGAGGCGGTAAAAGACCTGGCCGAGTCCGAAGGCCTGTTCGGGGGCGTCGATCCCGACAAGTCGCGGCACGACGAAAGCCGTCGCCGCCGCCGGGTTGCTGAGGAGCCGCACCGGTTGGCCGAAGTATTCCAGACGCGACAGGGCAAGGCCGGTGGTTGCGATCGTGCCGGCGGCGAGCACCACGCACGCCGCCGGCATCGAAACCGGGCCGTTCCGGGTCTCAATGCGGAGGCGATGGCCGTCGCCCGTCGCCTCGACCGCGCGGACCAGATGTCCGGACCGGTACGAGAAGTTCGCGTGCCGGGCCAGCGCCGGCAATTCCAGGGTGCTGGTATAAATGCTGCCGCGATCGCAGCCATAGAGACAGAGCCCGCATCGATTGCACGCCTGCCGATCCGCCAGAGGTTCATCGAGCACGGCGTTCGGCGCCGGTTCCAGGCTTAGACCCTCGGTCTCCCGTTGGCGTGCCCGCTGCGCCAGGATGAAAAGGGCCGCTGGATTGGAGGGCTGCTGGGCCTGTTTGAGCCCGATCCTCCGGGCAACGCGCGCGTAGGCCTGGTCGAGGTCGGTAGCGGGAAACGGGAGATCCGCCCGCTCGGCGCCGGTATAGGGCACCGCGAGCGCCCCCCAGATCGTCGAGAGGCCGCCTTGTCCGAGGGTGCCGGCGGCGAAGAAGCCATCGGTCGTGAGCTGGAGCCGGTGGAGGTACGGGCTCAACGCGGCACGGGCACGCGGCGTGGCGAATTTCGGCGACCGGTCCGGCTGCGGTTCGACGGCGGCGAGATCGGAACCGAACCGGGTCTTCCAATGATCCGGATGCGCGCGGTGGACCGCCGGGGCGAGACCTTTGTCAGAACCCGGTTCCGAGGCATCCAGCATGAGGACGCGCAGGCCGGCCTCAACCAGCGGCCAGGCGGCGCTGACGCCCGCCGGCCCGCTGCCGATAACGACGACGTCGGCCTCGGGCGGGCTCATCGCACCAGGGCGCGTACCGCCCGCAACGGCAAGGCGACCGCTTCGATCATCCCGTCGGCGGCGAGCCCGGAGAGCCGTCGGACCCGGCCATGACCGCCCAAGGCAGCCTGTCCGGTGGGACTGGCCTCGACGAGGCTCACGGCCAGCGCCAGCCGTCTGGCGAGCGGCTTTCGTCCGTTGAAGGGTTCCACGAACCGCAGCAGGCCCGGCCTGTGCCGCACGAGCCACGGCAGCGGGAGCGGGGTGACGGGGCCTTCCCGGGTGAGCGCCCGGACGTAGCGTCGAGCGAGGGCGCCGTCCGGCTTCGCGCGCAGGACGTAGCCTTCGAGGGTTCGGCCTTCGGCGATCAGCGCCCGGCGGGCGGCCGGCTCGCCGCGAATCCCGTCCGCAAGGGGGCGCACGTCGAGGCCGAGACGAGCGAGATCGGCCCGGGTCGCCATCGGGTGCGTTCCGGCGAGGCCCAGGATGCGCTCGCGGTCGATACGGGGACCGAACGGCAGCGCGTTGACGAGGGCGCAACCGAACAGGGCGAGGCGCAGCGGGATCGGCACGATCCGGGGCAGGTGGCCGTCCAGCCCGATTCCCAGGATGGTCAGCACCTCTCCGAAGGCGATCGCCACCGGACCGGCGAGGCCAATGGTGCCGGATAACGGCCCATCGACACCGGCCAGGATGCCGCGCGCGACCTCCGAGCGGTGGATCGGCTGGACGGGGGTGTGGGGCGCGACCATCGGAATGACCGGCATCCGCGCCAATCGGCGCAGGAGGCCGTACATGGCCATCGGCGGACCGCCATAGACCAGGCCGATCCGCAGGGACAGCTCGGTGCGTGCATCGAACAGCTCCTCGATCGCCCACTTCGCGCGCCCGTAGGCGTTGGGCGCGTCCGCCCGCGCCGATTGCGACGAGGCGAACACGGTTCGAGCGAGGCCGAAGCCCCGCGCACCGTCCCGGAGCAGAAGGCTGCCGACGCGGTTCCGGTCGTCGCCGGGCGTCGGCTCACGCCAGTCATGCGCTAGGTGAACGAGCGCCTGCTCGTCGCCCGCCAAGGCTGGATCGAGACAGGCTCGGGGCAGCGGCTCACCGAGCCTCCAGTCCACGCGCCGGACGCCGGCCGGCAGCCCGCGCGAGCCGCGGCCCAGCGCGGTGACGCTACGTCCTTCGGCCAGCGCCGCCGCGACGAGACCGCGACCGAGGTAGCCGCCGGCGCCTGTGACGATGAGATGCCGGATCGCGGCCATCTCAGGTCTCGACCGCACCGATCGCCTCGCGCAGGCCGGTCAGGCGGGATCGGGCATCGCCGCCGGGCAGTTCGAGGATTCCGAGGAGGAAGGCCGAGAACGCCAGCTGCACGCTGGCCGCTACCGAGCAGGCGGACAGGATCATCGGCCGCAGGAGGGCGCCGTCCGCGAGGGGGCCGAAACCGGTTCGCCCCCACGCCAGCACCGACCAGCCGATCCCGGATCCGCCCGCCGCCAGCAGCAGCAGGGCGACGGCGAGGAGGGTCTCCAGGCTGAGTGCGCCGAGGACGCGGTCGTGCCGGCTGCCCGGGAGCAAACCCTGCCGCGCAGCGTAACGGCGGCCGATCATGCCGAAGGTCACGATCTGGATCCCGACGAGCATCGCGAAACATGCGACGACGAAGGTATGGACGTCGAAGGAGAGGTTCGGGGTGAGGTGGCGCGGGCCGCCGAGCAGCGCCAGGGCGGGCAGGGCGCCCCCGAGGAACAACGCCAAACCGGGGTACAGGAACATCCAGCGCGGGCTGTGCAGGAGCAGGAAGCGCAGGTGCCGCCAGCCGTCGCGCCACGTGCGCAGATGCGGCGGACGGCTGCGGCCGTCCTTGCGGAGGATCGTGGGGACCTCGCGGATGGCCAATCCGGTCAGACTTGCGCGCACGATCATCTCGCTGGCGAACTCCATGCCCGTGGTCCGCAGTCCGAGCCCGAGGATCAGGTCCCGGTCGAAGCCGCGCAACCCGCAATGGAAATCACGCACCGGGCTGCGGAACAGGAGGCGGCCGACCGCGGTCAGGGCCGGATTGCCCAGGTAGCGGTGCAGGAACGGCATGGCCCCGGCGCCGATTCCCCCGCGGAACCGGTTGCCCATGACGAGGTCGGCGCCGCCTCTCAGCTCGGCCAGGAAGGCATCGAGGTTGCGCAGATCGTAGCTGTCATCGGCATCGCCCATGATCACGTAGCGTCCGCGCGCCGCCGCGATACCGCCCGCCAGCGCACCGCCGTAGCCGCGTACGGAGATGGGAATGACCCGGGCGCCGAGGGCGGTCGCGATCGCCTGGGATCCATCGGTGCTGCCATTGTCGGCCACGAGGACCTCGCCCGCGACGCCTGCATCCGCGAGGAAGGCCAGGGCGTGATGGATGCAGCGCGCCAGCGTCTCCGCCTCGTTGAGGCAGGGAATCAGGATCGTTAGCAGGCAGTCGTCGGCCGCCGTCGGCGTCTGGCCGGCCAGCGGCTCGCCGAGGCGGCGTCTCAGGGCCGGCGAAGGGGCGCGTGCATGGGACAAGCGCGTCGTCTCGATGGTCTCGCTCGCCCGGACGAGGCGAGCCTTCTCGGACTCAGCAAGGACGACGAGCCTTAACAGGCAGTTCACCGCGTGGCGGGTCGGCGCTCTTACCTTGGCGGCCGTTCCGCCCGCGACCTGCGGCTGTCCAGCCCGCCAGCCGATGCGTGCACGCCGCCGGTCATCGTGCGTAGAGGGGCCTCATGAGGGCGTCGTCTCCGTCGAAAGACGTGTGGCGGAGACCGGCGGGCGGGTGGCCAACGACCATGCCTCCTTCCTTCCGTGACGCGATGACCCGTCACGACGTGGGCGGCGTGCCGCGTGCGGAGTCTCGAATGCCGGCGCTGTGGCGCGACCTACCAGAACCAGACGATCCGTCCGGCGACCGCACAGACCGCGACCCAGTTGCCGATGGCGAGGACGATCGATCCGACGACGACCGTGAGAGGGGGCCGCTTTCGGATGCGTTGGCGGCACACAGGAATGGTCTGGTCCATGGGCAACGGGCGTCCGAAACTCCTGCCGATCACGAGCCGGCATGTTCCTCGCCCTGCGGCCGGAATGCCCGCCGGATGCGGTCAGCAACATCGGATGCCTACCAGCAACATCCRCCGTCGCTGTCCTCATCAAAAGATGTACTGGCATCCGGAACGCCGTCGCCGAACGCCCCTGCGGCGAAGCGGCAACCCCACTTCGAGCCTGTGGTCTGCGGGGATATCGGGGATCGCCCCAGACTTTGCCGACACATGATGTTGCGCCGCTCAAGCCATTAACACGTCAGGCCTTTTCGCCGGGCATGATCGCGCGATGCTTCTACACGTGAGCCCGACATGCACTTCAAGATCCACGCGACCGGACAGCACCTCTGGACCTGGGTGCTGCTAGACGAGAGCGAGACCACCGTTGCGGAGTCCGACCGCTCGTTCCCATCCCAGACGCAGGCCTCCGCGGCGGCCCTCGCCTTCGCCAAGTTGGTGGTCCGCGCAAGCCGATCGATCAACGGCGGGACGCCCAGCGGCCTGTTGTAGGATCGCGCTTCTCGACCGGACGTGCAATCCGAGAGCCCGGAGCGGTCGCCGCGCCGTGCGCCGCCGAGCAGCGTCAGTGCTCCTTCATGCATGCGCGCAAGGAAGCGGCTTCCCTGCAGGTCTCTCGCCCCGATTGCGCGCGCGAATGTCCGCTATCGGCAATTCAGCCTCGGTCACTGACCGTCCACTGTACCCACCCAACGCACCGGCGGTATCGTCCAGGGTGTTGCGGCACACCGTCTCGAAACGATGCCGGATTGCCGCTTTCGGTCACATCGAAGCAATCTAGAGTAGCAGGTTCTCGCGCCACGCTTGATACGAGCGGGGTCGAACGTCCTCCGATCCATCGGAGGCCTGATACGTTTGCGTCTTTCCGCAACGAGAGACCAGGGCGGGTTTCGATCCAGCCGGACGCAAGGCGCGCTCGCATGCGGTCCCGGTGCGTCATCCTTGACGGATCCGCCGCGGTACGAGGTGACCTGATCGAGATCGTGGATCGGGCCAATCAGGCGCCCACCGTGCGGTGGGGGTCGCGGGTCGGAACCTGTCTTTCGCAACCGAGCAGAACAAGTCGCGCTGCGGCTGCTGGTCAAAAATCCGCCGGTATTTATTTTTCCGATTCGATGAAAGAAAACTTCTCAAGAAATCGCCCGGCGTCCATTGGATGCCAATTCTATAGATCACAGATTATTTTAGGACAGTATGCCATGATGCTCCCTGGCCGCCTCTGACGAGTTCGAAGTCCCGAACCTCGGGCCGACACTGATCGATGCCCCTCGGAATGAAAACCTCACGTTGCCGTCGGTTTTCGATCTCCGACTGATGACGGCCGAAGCGGGAGTCTATCCGCTACCCACTTGCGGGTTTTGATGTTGCACTATACCCCGGATTATGGAGCGGAAACGCAGTCGAGGGCCGGGGGGATGCCGCTCGTTATCATCTTGGCCGCGCTGTGCGGCGGCCTGCCTGTGCTTGTGTTCGGCTGGCAAACCTTCGGGTTGTACACACCGTTACTGGCAGCAGCCCTCGCCAGTACGGTTGGCCTTTTGGCCGGTATCGCACTGGCTGTTCTCAGGGTCGGCCGATTCCGGGCGCCGTCGGATCCGACGCGCATCTTTGACGTCGTCGGCCTGACCGCCCCCCGTGACCGAGATCTTCGGCTGGTCCCCATGCGCCTCTATTTCGATATCGAGCGCGGACCGGAGATCATCAAGGATGAGATCGGCATCGAGGCGCACAGTCTCGATGAGGCACTGGACGATGCCCGGAGCGTCATCCGCGAAATGGTCGTGGATCTCATCGACGACGGTTATGACGGGGACTGGGTTCTGGTCGTGCGCGACGCTCAGGGCGCCTCGGTCGCGCGCCTACCCATCGAGCGGACGCCACCGCAGATTCACTCGGATCGTCGATCTGCCTGATCGCGCAGTCGCGCGGCGGCAGATCGTGCGGGCTCCGGCGGTGGCCGGAGGGACATCGGCTCGCCCTGCCGCGCCGACAATCGCCGATCGAGACCGTGGGGCTTCGCGGTGGTCCGCATGCCGCGGGCGTACAGCCCCGGTCAGGCCTCGCCCAGGTCTCGCAGAAGCCGGTCGCGCGCCCGGCTGACCCGGCTCTTAACCGCGCCCGTCGGGCAGCCGATCACGGCGGCCACGGCTTCGTAGGATAGGCCGTCGACGGCCACCAGCATCAGCGTACCGCGATGGGTCGTCTTGAGACGGTCGCCGCCTGACCGTCCTTCAAGCCGAGGCGGTCGTCCTGCTCTGCCTGTTCCGCAAGGGCGACCGCGTGAATGCCGTCGGGATCCGGTACTTCGAGCCGGCGCTTGCGCCGCCCGTTGATGAAGCCGTTGCACAGGATCGTGCACAGCCACGCGATCAAGCTGGCGCCGGGCTGAAACTGCCCGCGATTTTTTAGGCTTTGAGCAGGGTGAACTGCACGAGATCGTCGGCCTCGACACCGTCGCAGGTCAGCGACAGGGCGTAGCGCCGCAGGGGCGGCCCCAGGGCGATCAATTCGTCCTTGAAGACGTCCGGGACTTCCTGACCTGTATCGGCCGCTTCTAGAGCGGCGGGCAATCGGCTCAGGACCGCGACCAGACGGGGGCTGATCTTAATCTCCGCAACTTCTGAATTGTATCGTCGCAGCTTCCGAACGAGCCGCGCATGGATATGGGAGAGGACGGGATCGGACATGGCGGCCGGAGCCCGCTGTTCGTCGGCAGGCCGCGCGGGAGAGCACTCGGGTCGATGTGGCGAGGATGCGCCCGGTTGATCTCGGATGCCTCGGCAGGGCAGGCGACAACTTATCTCTGGTTGGTAAAGATCGCGTCAATGATGCGTGTATACCAGGAAAAGAATGTAGATGAGGGAACCGCCTTGTGCGCAACCCGTTTGTGCCCCGCTGCCGATCGGGCAGTGACCGCACGAGGGGTAGAGCGAGCTGTGACGGTGGGGGTCGACAGACATGAGCTCCGGCAGATCATCGCCGGCCTGAGCGAGGGCGTGATCCTGGTCGAGCCCGACCAGACCATCGCGTATGCCAACGCGGCCGCCCTGGCGATGCACGGCGCCGAGAGCCTCGACGAGCTCGGGCCGACGGTCGACGCCTACCGCGACCGGTTCTCGCTCCGCTACCGCAACAACCGGACGCCGGAGCATTACCCGATCGCGCGCGTGATCGCCGGGGAAACCTTCCACGATGTCGTGGTCGAGGTCACCCGCACCGATCGCCCCGGTGCCGAATTCGTCCACTCGCTGCGTAGCCTCGTGGCCACCGACCACGACGGCAACCCGAGTTGCCTGGCGCTGATCCTCAAGGACGTCTCCGACCAGTTCGAGGCCGAGGAGCGGTTCGAGCGGACCTTCAACGCCAATCCGGCCCCCGCGGTGATCACGCGGCTGTCCGACCTGCGCCACGTCAAGGTCAATCACGGCTTCCTGGAGATGACCGGCCACACCCGCGACGGGGTGATCGGACGCAGCGTCTACGAGGTCGATGTCCTGGCGGGCGCGCGCAACCGCGACCTCGCCGTGTCCCGGCTCAAGGACGGCGGGACGATCCCGCAGATGGACGCCTGCCTCGACCTGCCCGATGGCGGCGGCCGCTGCGTGATCGTGGCCGGCCAGCCGATCGAGATGGGCGACGAGCCGTGCATGCTGTTCACCTTCGCGGATCTGGAGCTGCGCCGGAAGGCCGAGGCCGCCCTGCGCCAGAGTGAGGAGCGCTTCGCCAAGGCCTTCCGCCTGACGCCGATCCCGACCGTGCTGCTGAGGAGCGACGATTGTCAGGTGACCGGCATCAACGCGGCGTTCAGCCGGGTCTTCGGCCTGGGTGAGGACCGCATCGTCGGGCGGTCGCTGGCCGAGGCCGGGCTGTGGGTCGCGGATTCCCAGCGCGCGGCGTTCGAAACCACGCTCAGGCGCACCGGCTGCGTCCTCGCGGCCGAGGTCTGCCTGCGGCACGAGAACGGCGCCAGCCTGGACTGCCTGATCTCGGCCGAGCGCGTGACGCTCGACGATGCGGAGTTCGCGCTGCTGGTCCTCCAGGACATCACCGAGCGCAAGCACACCGAGCGGGAGCTGTTCGACGCCATCGAGACCGTGATGACCGACACATCGTGGTTCAGCCGCGGCCTGATCGAGAAGCTGGCCGCCCTGCGCCGCCCGGGCCGGGAGAGCCTGGACGGGTCGAGTCCGAACCTGACGGTGCGGGAACGCCAGATCCTCAACCTGATCTGCGCGGGGCTCGACGACGACGCGATCGCGCGCAAGCTCGGCCTGTCGCGCAACACCGTGCGCAACCACGGCGCCGCCCTCTACCGCAAGATCGGCATCCACAAGCGCAGCGAAGCCGTCATCTGGGGGCGCGAAAACGGGTTCCCCATGCATGGTCGAGGTCCGTGAATCTCATAATACTAGTATACTAGTACTATTGAAGCTCGGGGTTTGATCCTCATCTCGGATTTCATCGCATGTGTCCCGGAGCGGACGGCATATCCCCCAGCGAACGTGCGGAAACGGTTTGAGCCGGGGATCACATCGACCCGGCAAATGCGTCCGCCCCCACGCCGGCCTGGCCGGTTTCGGCCTCGGGCTGCTGGTCAGCGCCCGCCGCGACTGAGCCACCCTCGACGTTCGACGAACCACCACCCGGAGTGACAGCGTGACCATCCAGACCACCGCATCCCCTCTTTCCACCCCCGCCTCCCACCTCGCCGCCGCCGACACGCGCGCCGTCCTGCTCAACGAGGTCTCCTGGGGGGCGATCTTCGCCGGCGCCGTCACCGCCCTGGTGACCCAGGTCATCGTCAACCTCGTCGGCGTCGGCGTCGGCCTGGCCTCGGTGGGCACCACCGCCGCCGACAACCCAGCCGCCTCGACCGTGTCGATGGGGGCGGGCCTGTGGTTCGTCGCCTCGAGCATCGTCGCCTCGCTGGCCGGCGGCCTGATCGCCGGCCGGCTCTCGGGCAAGCCSCTGCCGGGCGCGGCCGCCCTGCACGGCCTGGTGTCCTGGGCGGTGACGACGCTCGTTGTCCTGTACCTKYTGACCTCGGCSGCSASSGGCYTCGTSGGMGGMACGCTSRGCACGGTCTCCGGYGCGCTCGGSGGCGCSGGYAAYCTCGTCGGCGGCACCRTKCAGACGGCCGCCCAGGCCGCGGCGCCGTCGCTGTCGAAGATCACCAACCCGCTGGACGGCATCGAGCAGACGGTCCGCCAGCAGGCCGCCGGCCAGGACCCGCAGGCCGCCCGCGACGCCGCCGTGGCGGCCATCAAGGCGCTGTTCACCGGGGATGCCGGGCAGAAGCAGCAGGCCGAGGCGCGCGCCGCCGACGCGCTGGCCAAGGCCCAGAACATCGCGCCCGACCAGGCCCGCCAGCAGGTCCAGGATTACGAGAAGC
>NZ_JBFUGA010000043.1:0-46812 GCF_056403155.1 Methylobacterium sp. P3_A11 | reverse complement strand
GCGCGGGCCATCGCGTGGCCGGGATCGGCCGGGGCCGGGCGCCCCGCCTCCCGGCGGGCGTCACCTATGCGGCGATCGACCTCCTCGACGAGGCCGCGCTCGGCGCCTTCGTGGCACGGTTCCGGCCCACCGCGATCCTGCATCTGGCGGGCCTCGCCTCGGTGGCCGATTCCGCGAGCGGCCCCGGTCAGACCTGGCGGGTGAACGTCAACGGCCTGATGAACCTCGTGGCGGCGGTCGAGGCGGTGCCGGGCTGCACCCTCTTCTTCGTCAGTTCCGGGGAGGTCTACGGCAGCGCGTTCCTCGCCGGCCACGCCTTGAGCGAGGCGGCCGAGCCCCTGCCGCGCAACACCTATGCCCGGTCGAAATGGGTGGGCGAGCAGTTGCTGCGCGACCTGCTCCCCCGGATCGGCGTGAAGCTCGTCGTGCTGCGGCCGTTCAACCATATCGGCCCGGGTCAGGACGAGCGCTTCGTCGTGGCCTCGTTCGCGGGCCAGATCGCCCGGATCGAGGCCGGCCTCGTGCCGCCCTGCCTGGAGGTCGGCAACCTCTCGTCCTATCGCGACTTCCTGGACGTCGCCGACGTGGCGGCCGCCTATGCCGACCTGATCGACCGGGCGGAGTCCCTGTCCGACGGGAGCGTGTTCAACATCAGCTCCGGCCAGCCGCGGACGATCGCGAGCGTGCTGGAGGACCTGCGCGCCCGGGCTCGGGTGCCGTTCGAGATCCGCGTGGCCCCGGAGCGGGTGCGGCCTGCGGAGATTCCGCTGGCCGCGGGGGACGCCGCCTGCCTGCACGCCGCCACCGGCTGGGAGCCGCGGGTCGCCTGGAACGAATCCCTGACGCGGGTGCTGGACGATGCGCGCGCGCGGCTGGCGGAGTCGCGCGGCGGCGGATGAGGCGGGGCGCCCGCTCCGGAGCCTAGCGCACCACGCCCTTCGCCCGCAGCGCGTCGCGCGCGTCGTCCGGGTATTCCAGCTGCTCGGCCAGGATCTCCGCGCTCGAATCCCCGAGACCCGGCGGCATCCGCCGGACCGGGAGCCGGCGCCCGTCGAGCCGGTAGGGTGGGGCGATCACGTGCGCGTTGCCGCCGCCCGCGATCACGAGTCCGGCCTCCCGCGCCCGATCGCAGGTCAGCGCCTCGCGCAGGCCCATCACCTCGCCGCAGGGGATGCCGGCCGCCCGCAGCCGCGCGATCAGCGGCGCGCGCGTCCACTTGGCGAGTTCGGCCTCCAGCACCGGGATGAAGGCGGCGCGGTTCTTCGACCGGTCGAGGTTGGTGGCAAAGCGCGGATCGGCGACGAGATCCGGCCGCTCCAGCACCTGCTCGCAGAAGCGGCGGTACTGGCCGTTGTTGCCCACCGTGATCACCACGGGGCCGTCGCCGGCCTCGAACACGCCGTAGGGCACGATCGAGGGATGGGCGTTGCCGTAGCGCGGCGGGTCGATGCCGCGGGCCAGCGCCTCCAGGCCGTAATAGGAGGTCAGCGCCACGCCGCAATCGAACAGGGCGAGGTCGATGGTCCGGCCGCGCCCGGTGCGCTCCCGCTGGAACAGGGCGGCGAGCACGGCCTGCGCGGCGTATTGCCCGGTGAACAGATCGACCGCCGCGACCCCGAACTTCAGGGGCTGCCCGCCGGCCTCGCCGTTGAGCGCCATCAAGCCGGATTCGCCCTGGACGACCAGGTCGTAGCCGGGCCGGCCGGCCTCGGAGCCGTCCGACGCATAGCCCGCGATGGAGCAGTAGATCAGCCCGGAATTCTCCGCCGACAGGTCCGCGTAGCCGAGGCCGAGCTTCTCCGCCCCGCCGGTCTTGAAGTTCTGCACCAGCACGTCGCTCTCGCGGGCCAGCGCCTTGACGATCGCCAGCCCCTCGGGCGTGGCGAGGTCGACGCCGATCGAGCGCTTGTTGCGGTTGACGCTGTCGAAATACGAGGTGTTGCCGGGACTCGTCGGAACGCCCCAGTCGCGGGTGTCGTCGCCGCGCTCCGGGTGCTCGACCTTGATCACGTCGGCGCCGAGGTCGCCGAGCACCTGCGCGCACCAGGGTCCCGCCAGGACCCGGGACAGGTCGAGGACGCGGATCCCTGCGAGCGGCAGGTCGGCGGCGGCGGGTTGGGCATCCATCAGACGATCCTCAGGCTCCCATCACGCCGTCGAGGCTGCGCACGGCGTCGATGAGTTTCGGGCGCGCCACTTCCATGAGGAAGCGCGCGTCGGTGATGACGGTGGGTGCGCCACAATTGACCGACATCGGCGGCAGGCCGCCGCCGGGATGGAAGCCCACCGCGATGGCGGAGACGGTCTCCTGCCAGTCGCCGAAGGCGGTGCAGCAGCCGATCTCCCGATGCTCGACCACCGCCCGGTCGAGGCCGGCGCGCAGCRCCGGCCAGGCCACCGGGTCGAGCGCCTCCAGGTCCTCGTAGATGCTCGCGCGCTCCCGGTCGGGGCAGATCGCCACGTAGGCGCGGCCCATGGCGCTGCGGGCGAGCGAGATGCGAGAGCCGGTGTCGAGGTTGAGCGAGATCGCGGCCGGCCCGCGCTGGCAGTCGACGTAGCGCATGCTGAGCCGGTCGCGCACGCCGAGCCCCACCGAGGCGTTGGCCGCCTCCGCCACCGCCCGGAGCACCGGCCGGGCGATTCCGCGCACATCGAGGCCGCCCAGAGCGGCCGAGCTGAGCGCGATCGTCGCGGTGCCGAGCCGGTACCGCCCGAGTTCCGGCATGTGCTGCAGGTAGCCGAGCTTGGTCAGCGTGTAGGTGAGCCGCGATACGGTGGAGCGCGGCAACCCGCAGGCCTCGGCGATGTCGTGGTTGGCGAGGCTCGTCCGGCCGGGGCCGAAACAGGCGAGTACCCCCAGCCCCCGGGCGAGCGCCGTGACGAAGTGACGATCCTCCTTGGCGCCATCCGCCGCGGGCGCCCCCGCGTCGGGATCGGCCACCACCATCGTCTCCCCGGCCGTCATCGGCGCAGGAACGCGGCGAAGGCCGYCTGCGCCTCCGGACCGCGGCGGAGCGCGTGGAAGACCTCCGCCTCCTCGGCGAGGGCGCGGGCGACGACCTCCTCGTGGCCACGGCCCAGGGCGCGCTTGGTGGCGGCGAGCGAGGCCCGGGGCAGGGCGGCGAGCGCGCGCGCCTTGGCCATGGCGGTGTCGAGCGCGGCCCCCGCCGGGACGACGGCGTTGACGAGGCCGGCCGAGGCCGCGTCCGCCGCCGTGAAGGGCTCGCCGAGCATCAGCAGTTCGGCCGCGCGCTTCGTGCCTGCCACCAGGGGCAACAGGTAGCTCGACCCGCCCTCGGGACTGAGGCCGAGCGCCGTGAAGGGCAGGCGGAACCGGGCTCCGTCCCCCGCGTAGGCGAGGTCGCAATGCAGCAGCAGCGTCGTGCCGATGCCGACCGCATGCCCCTCCACGGCCGCCACCACGGGCTTAGGGCAGGCCCGCAGGGCCTTGAGGAAGGTCAGGCCGGGGCTGTCGCCCCCCGTCTCCACGTCCTGGAAGTCCTTGAGGTCGTTGCCCGCGGTGAAGCAGCCGCCCGCACCGGTGAGCACGACGACGCGGGCGGCCTCGTCCCGGCCCGCCGCTTGGAGGGCGGCGGTCAGGCCCGCATAGGTCGCGCGGTCGAGGGCGTTGCGCCGCTCCGGCCGGTCGATGGTGACCTGCCGGATCCCGGCCTCCGGATCGGCGATGCGGACGCTCATGGTTCGGCCCCGCCGGCGTAATCCGCCGCCGAACCGGAGAGCCGCGCCCGCGCGGCCGCATACTCCCGGGCGAGCCGGGCGACGAGGTCGGCGGTGGGCGGCGCGTCCGCGATGGTGCCGACGCCCTGGCCGGCGCCCCAGACGTCCCGCCACGCCTTCACGCTGCCGCTGCCGAAGTTCATCGCGGTCTTGTCGCGCACGGGCAGCGCGTCGGGATCGAGCCCGGCGGCGCGGATGCTCGGCGTCAGGTAATTGCCCGGCACGCCCGTGAAATACGGCGTGTAGAGGATGTCGGCCGCCGCGCTGCCGGCGATCATGTCCTTGTAGCCGGCCGCCGCGTTCGCCTCCCGGGTGGCGATGAACCGGGTGCCCATATAGGCGAGGTCGGCGCCCATGGCCTGGGCCGCCAGGATCGCCGGGCCCGATGTGATCGCCCCCGAGAGGATCAGCGGACCGTCGTAGAACCGCCGGATCTCGCCGACGAGGGCGAAGGGGCTCAGGGTGCCGGCATGCCCGCCCGCCCCGGCGCAGACCAGGATCAGCCCGTCGACGCCCGCCTCCAGGGCCTTCTCGGCGTGGCGGACGTTGGTGACGTCGTGGAACACCACGCCGCCATAGGCGTGGACCGGACGGATGACCGCGTCCGGAGCCCGCAGCGAGGTGATGATGATCGGCACCTGGTGCCGGACGCAGGCCTCGACATCCTGCGCCAGGCGGTCGTTGGAGGCGTGGACGATCTGGTTCACCGCGAACGGCGCGACCTTCCGCGTGGGATCGGCCGCGCGGGCCTCCGCGAGGGTTCGGGTGATCCGCGTGAGCCATTCGTCCAGCAGTTCGGCAGGCCGGGCGTTGAGCGCCGGGAACGCGCCGACCACGCCGGACAGGCACTGGGCGATCACCAGTTCCGGGCCGGAGACGATGAACATCGGCGCGCAGATCACCGGCAGGGCGAGCCGGCCGCGCAGGACCTCGGGCAGGCGCCCGGCCTGCAGCTGCTCGGGACCGTCGCTCACCGTCCGCTCCGTGCCGTCGCCCGAAGGAAGCCCCCGGGCTGCTCACCCCGATCGATGCCACGCATCACGATCCCCCCTGTTTCCGGCGACCCAGCCGGCGGTCTCCCTCTCGGTGACCACGGGCGGCTCCCGCCAGCAGCGGTTTTGATGCCATGAGCCACCGGCAACGGTCAAACCGCCAGCGCCACCGTCTTCTGCAATGCAGAATAAGTGACGGTGCTCTGGCCCGCAACCGGGGCACGTTCTTGACGAATGCAGCGACCCAGACCAACATCCCGTGAACTTGCAGACGACTATTCTGCAATGCAGAACAACAGGGAGTCCAGGGTGGTTCGTCAGGAGGTCGATGGCGGCGTGGCCGTGCTCACGCTCGTCAACCCGCCGGTCAACGCGCTCGGCGCCGGGATGCGGGCCGCTCTGGACAGCGCTTTGGACAACGCCATCGCGGACGACGCGGTTCGAGGGATCGTCCTGGCCGCCGAGGGCAAGGTGTTCGTCGGCGGCGCCGACATCAGCGAGTTCGGCAAGCCGCCGCAACCGCCGAGCCTGCCCGATGTGCTGGACCGGCTCGATGCCAGCCCGAAGCCGGTGGTGGCGGCGATCAACGGGGCCGCGCTCGGCGGCGGCCTGGAATTGGCGATGGCCTGCCACGGCCGGGTCACGGCGCCGTCCGCCAGGATCGGCCTGCCGGAGATCAAGCTCGGGATCATCCCGGGAGCGGGGGGCACGCAGCGCCTGCCGCGCCTGATCGGACCCGACGCGGCCTTCCCGATGATGCTCACCGGCGAGCCGGTCACCGCCGAGACGGCGGCGGCGCTCGGGATCGTCGACGCCGTGGTGCTGGGCGACCTCGTCGCGGTGGCCCGGACCCGGGCGCTGGAACTGGCCGATTCGGGCGCGCTGCCGCGGGTGCGCGACCGGTCGGACAGGCTCACGCCGGGAGCGCGCGAAAAATTCGAGGCGCAGGCCGCCGAAGCGACGAAGCGCGATCCCGACGCCACCAACGTCCACGCCCTGGCGCGGGCCGTGCGCGCCGGCCTGGAGCAGGATTTCGACGCCGCCGTGGCGGTGGAGCGGGCGGAATTCCGCGCCCTGGTGGAGGACCCGCGCTCCAAGGCCCTGCGCTACGCGTTCTTCGCCGAGCGCGAGGCGGCCCGGGTGCCCGGCTTGCCGAAGGACACGCCCCGCCGCCCGATCCGGACGGCGGCGGTGATCGGCGCCGGCACGATGGGCGGCGGCATCGCCATGTGCTTCGCCAATGCCGGCATTCCCGTGACGGTGATCGAGACGGAGGCCGGCGCCCTGGAGCGCGGCCTCGACCGGGTGAAGGGGCTCTATGCGGGCTCGGCCAAGCGCGGCTCGATCACCGAGGCGCAGCGCGACGAGCGGGTCGGCCGGATCACCGGCGCGATCGGCCTGGAGCAGGCCGGGGAGGCCGACATCGTCATCGAGGCGGCCTTCGAGGACATGGGCGTCAAGCGGGACATCTTTTCCAAGCTCGACGCGATCGCCAGGCCCGGCGCGATCCTGGCGACCAACACCTCCTACCTCGACGTGAATTCCATCGCGGCGGTGACGGGACGTCCGCAAGACGTGCTCGGCCTGCACTTCTTCAGCCCGGCCAACGTCATGCGCCTCGTGGAGGTGGTCCGGGCCGAGAAGACGGCCCCGGACGTGGTCGCCACCGCCCTCGAACTCGGCAAGCGCCTCAACAAGCTGCCGGTGACGGTGGGGGTCTGCTTCGGCTTCGTCGGCAACCGCATGCTGGAGCGTCGCAGCCGCGCCGGCGAGCGCCTGCTCCTGGAGGGCGCACTGCCCCACGAGGTCGACGCGGCGGTGACCGGTTTCGGCTTCCGGATGGGTCCCTTCGCCATGGGCGACCTCGCGGGCCTCGATATCGGCTGGCGCTCGCGCAAGGATTTCGGCGGGCGGGCGCCGGTCGCCGATTCGCTGGCCGAGCAGGGCCGGTTCGGCCAGAAGACGGGACGCGGCTTCTACCTCTATCCCGACGGCGCCCGGGCCGGCACCCGTGATCCGGAGGTCGAGGCGCTGATCGCGCGCGTCGCCGCCGAGCACGGCGTTACCCGCCGCAGCTTCACACCCGACGAGATCGTCGCGCGGCTCATGTACCCGATGGTCAACGAGGGCGCGCGGATCCTGGAGGAGGGCATCGCGGCCCGGCCCGGCGACATCGATACGATCTGGATCAACGGCTACAACTGGCCAGCCTGGCGCGGCGGCCCGATGCACTGGGCCGACACGGTGGGGCTGAAGACCGTCGCCGAGGCGCTGTCGCGCTTCGCGGCGGAGACCGGCGACGACAGCCAGGAGCCCGCGCCGCTCCTGAAGCGCCTCGCCGCCGAGGGCGGCAGCTTCGCCGGCCTGAAGAACGCCTGAGCGGGAGAAAGATCATGACCGACGCGGTGATCGTCGCGACCGCCCGCACGCCCATCGGCAAGGCCCATCGGGGCGCGCTGAACCTCACCCGCGGCGCCGACCTCGCGGCCCATGCCATCCGGGGCGCCCTGGAGCGGGCGCGGCTCGAACCGGAGGCCGTGGAAGAGGTGGTGCTCGGCTGCGGCTATCCGGAGAACGCCACGGGCGGCAACGTCGCCCGCCACGCCGCCCTGGTGGCGGGGATCCCTGTCGAGTCGGCCGGGGTCACGGTCTCGCGCTTCTGCGCCTCGGGGCTGGAGGCGATCGCCAGCGCCGCGCGCCGGATCATCCTCGACGGCGTGCCGGTGGCGGTCGCGGGCGGCGTGGAGTCGATCAGCCTCGTGCAGCCGAAGGTCCAGCGGGAGCTGACCCGCAACGCCTGGCTCGAGGCGCACCTGCCGGCGATCTACATGCCGATGATCGAGACCGCCGACATCGTGGCCGAGCGCTACGGCATCTCCCGCGAGGCGCAGGACCGGTTCGCCCTGGAGAGCCAGCGCCGGACCGCGGCGGCGCAGGAACGCGGCCTGTTCGACGACGAGATCGTCCCGATGAGCGCCGTCATGGCGGTGACCGACAAGGCCACCGGCGAGACCCGGGAGGTCGAGACCCGGATCACCAAGGACGAGGGCAACCGGCCGGACACGACGCTCGACGGTCTCGCCAAGCTCAAGCCCGTGCGCGGGGAGGGCGCCTTCATCACGGCCGGCAATGCCAGCCAGCTCTCCGACGGGGCCTCGGCCAGCGTGCTGATGTCGGCCGACGAGGCGGCGCGGCGCGGCCTCGAACCGCTCGGCACCTTCCGGGGCTTCGCCTCGGCGGGCTGCGGGCCGGAGGAGATGGGCATCGGCCCGGTCTTCGCGGTACCGCGGCTCCTGGAGCGGCAGGGCCTGACGGTCTCCGACATCGACCTGTGGGAGCTGAACGAGGCCTTCGCGTCCCAGTCGGTCTATTGCCGCGACAAGCTCGGGATCGACCCGGACAAGGTCAACGTCAACGGCGGCGCCATCGCGGTCGGCCATCCCTTCGGCATGTCGGGGGCGCGGCTCGTGGGCCACGCCCTGCTGGAGGGCCGCCGCCGCGGCGCGCGCTACGCCGTGGTGACCATGTGCGTCGCCGGCGGCCAGGGCTGCGCCGGCCTGTTCGAGATCGCCAGGAGCTKAGCCGATGGACCTGCGCTTCACCGACGACGAGATCGCGTTCCGCGACGCGGTCCGCACCTTCTGCCGGACGGAGATCCCGGCCGAGATCCGCAAGAAGGTCTCGGAGGGCCGCAGCCTCTCGAAGGAGGATTACGTCACCAGCCAGCGCATCCTCAACGCCAAGGGCTGGGCGGTGCCGCACTGGCCGCAGGAATGGGGCGGCCGGGATTGGACCCCGATCCAGCGCTACATCTACACGGAGGAGCTGTTCCAGGCGGCGGTGCCGCTGCCCCAGCAGTTCAACTGCTACATGTTCGGCCCGGTGCTCGCGACCTTCGGGCGGCAGGACCAGAAGGAGCGCTTCCTGCCGCGCGCCGCCAACCTCGACGATTGGTGGTGCCAGGGTTTCTCCGAGCCCGGCGCCGGCTCCGACCTCGCCTCGCTGAAGACCAAGGCGGTGCGCGACGGCGACCACTACGTCGTCGACGGCCAGAAGACCTGGACGACCCTCGGCCAGCACGCCGACTGGATCTTCTGTCTGGTCCGCACCGATTTCGAGGCGAAGAAGCAGCGCGGCATCTCGTTCCTGCTGATCGACATGAAGACGCCCGGCATCACCGTGCGCCCGATCCTGACCCTGGAGGGTCGGCACGAGGTCAACGAGGTCTTCTTCGACTCCGTGCGCGTACCGGTCGAGAACCTCGTCGGCGAAGAGAACAAGGGCTGGGACTACGCGAAATTCCTGCTCGCCAACGAGCGCACCGGCATCGCCCGGATCGGCCTCACCAAGGAGCGGATCGCCCGCATCAAGCGTCTCGCCCGGGAGATGCCGGCCGGTCCGGGCACGATGTGGGACGATCCCGCCTTCCGGTCCCGCGTGGCGGAGGTCGAGGTCGAGCTGAAGGCCCTGGAGATCACCCAGATGCGGGTGGCGGCCAAGCAGGGCCGGGCGGATTCGGTGGAGCCGGACCCGGCCTCCTCCCTGCTCAAGATCCGCGGCTCGCAGCTCCAGCAGGYGGCGACCGAGCTGCTGGTGGAACTCGCCGGGCCCTTCGCCCTCGCGGCGCCCGCGCGCGGGGCCGGGGCCAACAACCTGCCCGGCGGCTTCGACTGGGTGGATGCGGCGGCGCCGAGCTACTTCAACAACCGCAAGGTCTCGATCTACGGCGGCTCGAACGAGATCCAGCACAACGTCATCGCCAAGGGCATTCTGGGGTTGTGAGCCGCCCCCCGCGCTGACGCACCATCAAAGACGCAGTGATCGAAACCGGATCTCCCTCCCCCCTCTGCGGGGGAGGGAAAGACCTGAGGACACCATGGATTTCGACCTGAACGAGGACCAGTCGCTCCTGCGCGACAGCGTCGAGCGGCTGGCCGCCGACCTCTACCCGTCCCTGGAGAGCCGGCAGGCGCGGCTCAAGGCGCCCCTGGGCTTCCCCGCAGAGGGCTGGGCGGCCTTCGCCGAACTCGGCGTCGCCGGCCTGCCCTTCTCCGAGGAGGAGGGCGGCCTCGGCGGCGGCCCGGTCGAGACCATGCTGGTCATGGAGGCGGTGGGCCGCAATCTCGTGGTCGAGCCGCTTCTGGCGAGCCTCGTACTGGGCTCGACGGCCCTGCGGCTCGGCGGCAGCGCAGCGCAGAAGGCGCGCCTGGTCCCGGACCTCGTCTCCGGAACCCTGCGCCTGACCCTGGCCCACACCGAGCGCCAGTCCCGCTACGACCTCGCGGACGTGGCCACCACAGCCCGGCGCTCCGGCGACGGCTTCGTGCTCAGCGGCGCCAAGAGCGTCGTGCCCAACGCCGACGCGGCCGGCCTGATGGTGGTCTCCGCCCGCGTGTCCGGGGAGCGGCGCGACGCGCACGGCATCGGCCTGTTCCTGGTCCCCACCGACGCCGCGGGGGTCGCGGTCGAGGCCTACCCGACCCAGGATGGCGGCCGGGCCGCGGAAGTGTCGTTCTCGGACGTGCAGCTCCCCGGCGACGCGGCCCTCGGCGATCCCGAGGGCGGCCTGCCGCTCCTGGAGCGGGTGGTCGAGCACGGGATCGCGGCGCTGGCCGCCGAGGCGGTCGGCTCCATGGACGCGCTCCACAAACTGACCGTGGAATACCTCAAGACCCGCAAGCAGTTCGGCGTCAGCGTCGGCTCGTTCCAGGCGCTGCAGCACCGGGCGGTGGACATGCTGATCCAGCTGGAGCAGGCCCGCTCGATGGCGCTCTACGCCGCCATGATGGTCGCTGCGCCGGATGCGCCGGCCCGGGCCGCGGCCCTCTCGGCCGTGAAGGTGCAGATCAACAAGGCCTGCCGCTACGTCGGCCAGGAGGCGGTGCAGCTCCACGGCGGCATCGGCATGACGCTCGAATACATCGGCGCCCACCACTTCAAGCGGCTCGCCATGATCGAGTACCAGCTCGGCGACACCGCCCATCACCTGCGCCGGATCACGCAGGACGCGAACGGGCTTCTGGCGGCCTGAAGGGCGGGCACGCCCGTTCGCGGCCTCGTCCTGGGGCGCCGGAGCGACGCGGAAGCCACCGACGAGGCTTCCGGACAGCGTCGTGATTGGAGCCCGCCTTCGAGACTCGCCGATGCGGGTCTCTCAGGGTGCGGGCGCCGAACGGGGAGCCGGGATCAGTTGAACAGCGAGCCCACACCGCCCTGGACGCGGCCGAGACCGGCGCGGGCGACGGAATTGTTGGGATCGATCACGGCGGCGCGCTGGTAGTTCTCCAGCGCCTCCTTGCGCTGCCCCGACTTCTCGTAGGCGAGGCCGCGGTAGGCCCAGGAGGTCGCGTCCTTGTTGTTGACGTTGAGGGCCGCGTTGTAGTCCTCGATCGCCTTCGGGTACTGGTTCGTGGCGATCAGGCTCTGGCCGCGGGCCGCGTAGGGCGCGGACTTGAAGGGGTCGCGGTCGATGGCGGCGTCGAAATCGGCGATCGCCTGGGTCTCCTGACCCTGCTTCTGCTTCACGAGGCCGCGAGCATGGTAGGCCTCGGCCGATTCCGGCATCAGCCGGATCGCGACGTTGAGGTCGTTCAGCGCCTGGTCGAGGTTGCCCTGGGCGCGCTCGACATTGGCGCGGCCGATATAAGCGGGGCCGTAATTCGGATCGATGCCGATCGCCTTGGTGAAGTCCTGCAGCGCGGGGCCGTCGCGGCCGACCTGACGGCTGGCGAGCGCCCGGTTGTTGTAGGCCGAGGCCGAGTTCGGATCGATCTGGATCGCCTTGGTGAAGTCGGCGATGGCGTCGTTGAACTGGCCGGCGCGGGCATAGGCGGCCCCGCGGGTGTTGTAGGCGGCCGCATCGTTCGGGTTGCGCTGAACCACCTCGGTCAGCGAGGCGATGTTCACGTTGGTGGCGCCCGTGGTGTCCGTCTCCAGCACGGCGTATTGCCGCGCGCCGGCGGCGCTCCCCACGGTCTCACACCCCGCCAGGGCCGCGGCCGAAAGCGCGGCCGCGCCGATCAGTGCCGACTTCCGCGCCAGCCCGTTGCGTACGATCATCGCCCCACTCTCCCCGAGGCGCAGCCCGCCTGCCGCGTGCCCGCCCCGCCCCTCTCAGTCCAAGAGCCCGCGCGCCGCGCCGGGCACACCCGAATCCGGGGTACCGTCGCGCATCACGGTGAAGGCCGGCTTAAGAAGCGCCGCCTCGTGATCCGGCCGCCGCCGGTCCCGACGGGACTCAGGCGATGCGGGCGGACTCGATCGACAGGCTTCGGAACCGACCACGACGTGGTGGAAGCGGCGGGATGTGGCGAAGGTATGGCTCGACGGGCCCCGGCGCCGAGTCCGGGCTCGCGGCCGCCACGCGGCGGCGCGAGTGTGCCCTCGAAGCCTCAGGAACCGGTCGGGCAGGTGCCGAGGCGCGTCACGTGACCCATCTTGCGGCCGGGACGGGCCTCGCCCTTGCCGTAGAGGTGCAGATGGGCGCCGGGCTCGGCCAGCAGGGCGTGCCAGTCGTCGGCCTGGGCACCGATCAGGTTGCGCATCTCCACCGGCAGGCCGCCGACGCGGGCGGCATCGCCCAGGGGCCAGCCGCAGACGGCGCGGACGTGCTGGGCGAATTGCGAGGTCAGCGCCCCCTCGCTGGTCCAGTGGCCGGAATTGTGCACCCGGGGTGCGATCTCGTTGACGACGAGCCGCTCCGCCCCGTCCTCCCGCACCAGGAACATCTCCACGGCGAGGACGCCGACATAGTCCAGGGCGTCGGCGATGCGCCGGGCGATGTCGAGGGCCGCGCGGCCGGTCTCAGGGGCGAGGCCGGGGGCCGGCACCCGGGTCAGCGCCAGGATGTGGTCGCGGTGCTCGTTCTCGCACAGGTCGAAGGCCGCGAAGCTGCCGTCGCGGGCGCGGGCGCCCACCACCGAGACCTCGCGCTCGAACGGCACGAAGCCCTCCAGGATCAGCGGCGCGCCGCCGAACTCGGCGAACAGCGCGTTGCGGTCACCCTCGGCCCGCTCGCGCAGGATGCGCTGACCCTTGCCGTCATAGCCGAAGCGCCGGGTCTTGAGCACCGCCGGCAGGCCGATCACCTCGATCGCCCGGTCGAGGTCGTCGGGCGCGTCCACCGCCCGGAACGGCGCGGTCGGGATGCCGAGGCCGTTGACGAATTCCTTCTCGGTGAGGCGATCCTGCGTGGTGGACAGCGCCCGCGCGTTGGGGTGCAGGGGGGCGTGCCGCGCCAGGATGTCGGCGGTGGCGTGCGGGATGTTCTCGAACTCGTAGGTCACGACGTCGACGCTGCGGGCGAAGGCCGCGAGCGCCTCGGGATCGTCGTAGGCCGCGCAGGTGGTCCGTGCGGCCACGTCGAAGGCGGGGCTGTCCGCGTCGGGGGCGTAGACGTGCACCTTGAGGCCGTAATCGGCCGCAGCGAGCGCGATCATGCGCCCGAGTTGCCCGCCGCCGACGATGCCGAGGGTGGAGCCGGGGCCGAGGATCCTGTCCGTCACGCGTTCTCTTCCGTCACCGGCCGTTCGGCCACCGAGGCGGTCTGGGCCGCGCGCCACGCCTCCAGGCGCTCCGCCAGTCCCGCGTCTGACAGCGCCAGGACCGAGACGGCGAGCAGGGCGGCGTTGATGGCCCCGGCCCGGCCGATCGCCAGGGTCCCCACCGGGATTCCGGCCGGCATCTGGACGATGGAGAGCAGGCTGTCCTGGCCGGACAGGGCCTTCGACTCCACCGGCACGCCGAAGACCGGCAGACGGGTCATCGCAGCCGCCATGCCGGGCAGGTGCGCGGCACCGCCCGCACCCGCGATCACGACCTTGAGACCGGCCGCGACCGCGCCCTTGGCGAAGGCCACGAGCCGGTCGGGGGTGCGGTGGGCCGACACGATCCGCGCATCGTAGGGCACGCCGAGGGCGTCGAGCGTCTCGGCGGCATGCCGCATGGTCGCCCAGTCGGACTGGCTTCCCATGATGATCGCGACCGGAGGCGACACCATCGTTGATCCCGGCAAAAGAGGGCGCTTACAGGCGGCGCGGGTCCGCGGCAAGGCGGACACCGGAAGCGTCCACCGGCATCAGGCGATGATGTCCGGCGTGACCATGTCCTCGACGTGGCGGATCCGATCCCGCAGGGTCAGCTTGCGCTTCTTCAGCCGCTGGATCTGGAGCTGGTCCCCGGCGACGCTGCGCTCCAGCGCCTCGATGGCGCTGTCGAGGTCCCGGTGCTCCTCCCGCAGGCGGGCCAGCTCGCCGAGGAGGTCCGACTGCGCGCTCTCACTCGACTCTTCCGCCATCGTCACCTGCGGATCCGAAGACCGTTCATCGCCCGGGACGTTCATGGCCCGCGCATTCATCGTCCAAGAGCATGCGGCACGGCCCCGCCCCGGACAAGCCGGCGCGGTAAGCATTCGTCAGACTTAGCAGCAGAAAACGCTTCGACAGGTCCGGCATCCTGTGCCAATCTCGACGTGTCGAAACGATGACAGGAGATTCGGCTCATGTCGCTGCAGACGCATCTGAACCAGCTCGCCCGGAAGCACGAAGCCCTCGAGCGTGAGATTCACGAAGCGATCCACAGGCCTTCGGCGAACGACCTCCATATCGCCGAGCTGAAGCGACGGAAACTCCTCCTCAAGGACGAGATCAACAGGCTCCAGGCCGGCAACGACACGCTGCACTGAGCCGCGGATCCGTCAGCCACGTTAGCAGACCCACTCTGACAGCCGCCGCAACGGGAGCCCCCGATGCGGCGGTTTTTCCATGGTCCGCACCTTATCCAGCCCGTCTCATTCCAAGTCCCGCGACTTTCCATGCTCCACGCGTCGCCGGTTCGTAGCCGGGCCGCGTGGGGCTCCGCCGCCGGACCGGACGGCGCAGGCGCGGGCGTCGCGGGCTGGACCCCGGCCAGCCCTCGCCCCGGCGCGAGAATGGGCTAATCTGCTCCGACCGCCGGAGAGCGGCCCGTGAGGAAACGCCGAGCCGATGACGACCGCCAGCCTTCCAGGCCGCTATCCCGAGACCTACGAATCGGCCCTTCGCGATCCGGAGGCGTTCTGGCTCGCTGCCGCCCGAGCCCTGGACTGGACGCGGGCGCCCGCCCAGGCCTTCGCGCCGGAATCCGGCCCCTACGGCCGCTGGTTCCCGGACGGGTCCCTCAACGCCTGCCACAACGCCGTCGACCGCCACGCCGCGGGGGCACGGGCGGAGCAGGTGGCGATCCACTACGATTCGCCCGTCACCGGGACCAAGCGCAGCATCACCTACCGGGCGCTGCGCGACGAGGTGGCGGTGCTGGCCAGCGTGCTCGCCGGGCTCGGCGTCGGCAAGGGCGACCGGGTGATCCTCTACATGCCGATGGTGCCCGAGGCGCTGTTCGGCATGCTGGCCTGCGCCCGGCTCGGCGCGGTCCATTCGGTCGTGTTCGGCGGCTTCGCGGCCAACGAGCTCGCGGTGCGGATCGAGGACGCGGCGCCGAAGGTGGTGCTCGCCGCCTCCTGCGGCATCGAGCCGAACCGGGTGGTCGCCTACAAGCCGCTGCTCGATGCGGCCATCGCCGCCTCCCGCCACAAGCCCGAGGCCTGCCTGATCCTGCAGCGCCCGCAGGCCGCCGCGACCCTCCTGCCGGAGCGGGACCACGACTGGGCGGAGAGTGTCGCGGCCGCCAGGGCGGCGGGCGCCGAGGCGGCGTGCGTGCCGGTCGCCGCCACCGACCCGCTCTACATCCTCTACACCTCGGGCACGACGGGGAAGCCGAAGGGCGTGGTCCGCGACACCGGCGGCTACCTCGTCGCCCTCGCGTGGTCGATGCCGAACCTCTACGGCGTCCAGCCCGGCGAGACCTATTTCTGCGCCTCCGACATCGGCTGGGTGGTCGGCCACTCCTACATCGTCTACGCGCCGCTGCTCCACGGCTGCACGACGGTGCTGTACGAGGGCAAGCCGGTGGGCACACCCGATGCCGGCGCCTTCTGGCGGGTCGTCGCCGAGTACGGGGTGGCGTGCCTGTTCACCGCGCCGACGGCCCTGCGGGCGATCAAGAAGGAGGATTCCGCCGGCGCCCGGATCGCCGACTACGACCTCTCCGCCTTCCGCAGCCTGTTCCTGGCCGGCGAACGCGCCGACCCCGACTCGGTCGCCTGGGCCGAGCGCGTGCTGGACAGGCCGGTGATCGACCATTGGTGGCAGACCGAGACCGGCTGGCCCATCGCCGGAAATCCGATGGGTCTCGGCCTCCTGCCGGTGAAGCACGGCAGCACCTGCGTGCCGATGCCGGGCTACCGGGTCGAGGTGCTGGACGAGGGCGGCAAGCCCGTCCCGGCCGGCACGATGGGCACCATCGCGATCCGGCTGCCCCTGCCGCCCGGCTGCCTGCCGACCCTCTGGGGGTCGGACGACCGCATGCGGTCGAGCTATCTCGCCACCTTCCCGGGTTACTACGACACCTCGGATGCCGGGGTGATCGATCAGGACGGCTACATCACGGTGCTCGGGCGGACCGACGACATCATCAACGTGGCGGGCCACAGGCTGTCCACCGGCGGCATGGAGGCGGTGCTGGCGGGCCACCCGGATGTCGCCGAATGCGCGGTCATCGGCATCCGCGACGCGCTCAAGGGCGAGGTGCCCTGCGGCTTCGTGGTGCTCAAGGCCGGCGTCGACCGGCCCACCGAGGCGATCGAGCGGGAACTCGTCGCCAAGGTGCGCGACGAGATCGGCCCGGTGGCGGCCTTCAAGCTCGCCCTCACCGTGCCGCGGCTGCCCAAGACCCGCTCGGGCAAGATCCTGCGGGCCACGATGAAGCGCATCGCCGACCACGAGCCCTGGACGATGCCGGCGACGATCGACGATTCTACGGCCCTGGACGAGATCGGCGAGAGCCTGAAGGGCCGGGGGATCGGCGCCGGCTGATCGTCGGATCCGCGTCCGGGCCGCGGCGTCATCGCCGGGACCGGGCGCAGCGATCCGAACGAAGGCGGCCGGTCTTCGGAAGGAGGCCCTCCGCACCGCTCGGCGCGCGCAAGCTGTCGAATCCGGCTCCGGCACGATGGCCGGGTCCGTCGGCCACCCGATCGCCTCCAGCCGGCGCATCCAGGCCGATCCCGGGCACCGCGCGCCCTCGCGGCGCGCCGGCATCCGTGGGACGGACATGCGCCCGCAGGCCCGTGCCTGCGGGCGAAGCGGCGTCATCCCGTGACGCCGCGCTTTCCGACGTCGCACGGCCCCGGGTCGGGTCGCTGCGCCGGCGATGACGGCAGTGGCGGCGATCCGGCGACGCCCCGATCCGCCTGCCCTGGCGACGCCCTTCGAAACACGTCCGTCCAGGCCGGATCGCAGGGCCGTGATACCCGTCGGCGCGCCCTGCATCTTGCGCCGACCTTGCGCGTCTCCATCTATAGACCATCCAACCGGATGGCCAAGAGCAGGTATCACGATGACCGACGCCAGTCGCGACCTCCGTCCGAAGGTGCCGGACAGCGAGAAGATCACGGTCAATCTCGGCTTCGTCGATCTCGGGCGCGTCGATCTGATGGTCCGCGACGGTTTTTACGCCAACAGGGCCGACTTCATCCGCACGGCCGTGCGCAACCAGCTCGACCGCCAGGAGGAGGCGCTCCGGCAATCGGTGGCGCGGCGCCAGCTCCGGCTGGGGGTCCTGCACGTCTCCCGCGCGGAGCTGGAGGCGGCCCGGGATGCCGGCTCGCCCCTGCACATCCAGGTCCTGGGCCTCGCCACGATCGCCATCGACGTCACGCCCGAACTGGCCCGGGCCGCCATCGCCTCCGTGGAGGTACTGGGTGCCCTCCAGGCGAGCCCCGCCGTCAAGGCGGCCCTCGCCGACCGCACCGTCTGACCGTTCGCGCCGCTTGCGCGAACACGCCGTCCGAACGACGCCGCACAAGGATCACCCCATGTTCCGCTTCCCCAAGTTCGACCCGTCGAAGCTCGACCCTGCGGCGTTCGGCATGCCGAACTTCGATCCCCGTACCTTCGCCCCTCCTGCCTTCGACGCCGCGGCGGCAGCGACCGCGGCGGGGGCCGGGGCCGGCGACCGTGCCGCCCGGATGCAGGACGCGATGGCGCGGTTCCGCCGAGCCCAGGAAGCCGCCTTCGCGCAATGGACCGAGGCCCGGCGCAGCATGGCCGACCGGCCGGACGCCGTGAGTCCCGACGGGCCGACCCTCGACATGGAGGCACCGACGGTCGCCGGGGGAGCCTGGACGGCGCCGGACCAGGGCGGCGGCGCGGAGCCGGCGGCAGGCCCGGACCTGTCGGCGCTGATGCAGGCGCTGCGCGCGCGCATGCCGAATCCCGTCCCGGCGGGTCGGGGCAGCGCCGTGGAGATCCCGCACGGGGCGCGGTTCGAGGATCGTGTCTTCGCGGAGGCTGCCGGGAGCCGGCGCTACAAGGTCTACGTCCCGAGCGGCTATCGGGGTCAGGCCCTGCCCGTCATCGTGATGCTGCACGGCTGCACCCAGAACCCCGACGACTTCGCCGCCGGCACGCGGATGAACGCCCTGGCCGAGGCGCAGACCTTCCTGGTCGTCTACCCGGAACAGCCCCCGTCGGCCAATCCGCAGCGCTGCTGGAACTGGTATGCGGCCGGGGATCAAGTCCGCGAGGGCGGCGAGCCGGCGCTGATCGCCGGCATCGCCCGGTCGGTGGTCGCGGAGTTCTCTGCCGATCCCAGCCGGGTCTACGCGGCCGGGCTCTCGGCCGGCGGCGCCGCGGCGGCGATCCTGGCCGCGACCCATCCGGACCTGTTCGCCGCCGTCGGGATCCATTCCGGGCTGGCCTGCGGGGCGGCCCGGGACATGCCCGGCGCCTTCGCGGCGATGAAGGGCCAGGGCCTCGCGCCGGGGCGTAACCGGACGGCCGTCCCGACCATCGTGTTCCACGGCGACGGTGACCGCACCGTCCATCCCGTCAACGGCGATCGGGTGGCCGCGCAGGCCGCCGCCCAGGCGCGGCTCGTCGAGACGGTCAGCCGGGGCACGAGCCAGGACGGCATGGCCTATACCCGGACCATCCGCAGCGACGCGTCCGGACGGGCTCTGCTGGAGCAGTGGGTCCTGCACGGAGCCGGGCATGCATGGTCGGGGGGGAGCCCGGCAGGATCCTACACCGAGCCGCGCGGCCCGGATGCCAGCCGCGAGATGGTCCGGTTCTTCCTGGCGCAGGCCCTCGATCCGGACAGCCGCGCCTGAGCACTGCAACCGACGGCGCGGCCGGGTCGCCGCGCCGTCACCCGGACGATCCGGGGCAGGGTGTCAATCCGCGTCGGGACCGTCGGAATCGTCGTCCAGGTCGGCCGGCGCCGACCGGTCCAGGGTCGGGGCGTAGGTCCCCTGGGGCTGGTCCGTCGAGACCGATGCCGGCACGCTCTGGGCGCTCGGGTCGGTGGGGATCAGGGTCGCGGTGGCTGCCACGAGACCGGCCATCGACCGGACGTTCCGGGGCTGGCTCGGGTCGCGGGAGATCAGTGTGGCTTCCCGCTGCAGGCGGAGATTGCAGGCCTGCGACGGCAGACCGCCCTCCGGCGTGCAGGCATCGTGGCGGGCGCAGGCCGCGTCGAGGGCATCGATCGGCGGCAGGGGCGCATTGTTACCCGGGCCGCAATAATTGCCGTGCACGAGCATCTTGGGTCCGCCAAGGGCGGCCGGCTGGGCGTAGGACGGCCCCGCGACGGCGGCGCAGCCGGCCGTGAGGAGGAGCGAGGCGGCAAGTTTCGTGAGCATGTTTCAGAACCCCGGGCGATCTCGCCCCCTCAGGCGGCTCGCGTCGTGGCGAGAGCGCGAAGAACGGCCGGTCGCCTAAGCAGGTTCCCGCACGGCCCGCCGCAGGGCTGCTCTGACGCACCGCACTGGCCGCCGCGCCCATCCTGCGCCAGAGTGGCGGCTCCATCCGGAGTTGCCGATGACCGCTCGCCTGTTCGAACCCCTGACGCTCGACGCCCTGACCCTCGAGAACCGTATCCTCATCGCGCCGATGTGCCAGTATTCGGCCCGGGACGGTGAGGCCACCGACTGGCACATGATGCATCTCGGCCAGCTCGCCATGTCGGGTGCCGGCCTGCTGACCCTCGAGGCCACCGCGGTGTCGCCCGAGGCGCGGATCACCGCCTGGGACCTCGGACTCTACAACGACGGCTGCGAGCGGGCGCTGGGCCGGGTGCTCGATGCCGTGCGCGAATACGCGCCGATCCCGATCTGCATCCAGATCGCCCATGCCGGCCGCAAGGCGTCGAGCGACGCCCCCTGGGCCGGCGGCCAGCAGATCCCGCCGGAGCACGCCTACGGCTGGCGCACGGAGGCGCCCTCGGCGGTCGCGCACGGGGAGGGCGAGGTCCCGCCCCACGCCCTCGACGCCGCCGACCTGAAGCGCGTCCGCGACCAGTTCGTGGCCACGGCCAAGCGCGCGGTGCGGCTCGGCATCGAGGCGGTGGAACTGCACGGCGCCCACGGCTACCTGCTGCACCAGTTCCTGTCGCCGATCGCCAACAAGCGCACCGACCAGTACGGCGGCAGCCTGGAAAACAGGATGCGCTTCCCGCTGGAGATCTACGACGCGGTGCGCGACGTCGTCCCGGCCGGCAGCCCGGTCTGGCTGCGCGTCTCGGCCACCGACTGGGTCGAGGACGGCTGGGACATCGACGAGACCGTGGCGCTGGCCCAGGCGCTCAAGCGGGCGGGATCTCCGGCGCTCCACGTCTCGACGGGCGGCGTCTCGCCCAAGCAGGCGATCAAGCTCGGGCCGGGCTATCAGGTGCCCTATGCCGAGCGGATCAAGGCCGAGACCGGGCTCACCACCATCGCGGTCGGCCTGATCACGGACGCCCGTCAGGCGGAGGCGATCCTGCAGGAGGGGCGGGCGGACGCGATCTCGCTGGCCCGCGCCATGCTGTACGATCCGCGCTGGCCCTGGCACGCGGCGGCCGAACTCGGCGCCAAGGTGCGCGCGCCCAAGCAGTACTGGCGCTCGCAGCCGCGGGAGTACAAGGATCTGTTCAAGGACACGGCGTTCGGGCAGCGGTGACGCGGCTCCCGCGCCTTGAGTCGACGCGTTCGTCTCGCGGGACCGGCTCAACTTCGGGAGAGCGCATCAGAGTTGAAACCTGATGCGCTCGGCCGTGCGAGGGGACTGCCATCGACCCATGTCGGCCCTTAAGTGGACCGCCAGCGCTTCCTGAAAGCGGCCATACGTCAGCCCTCAGGCAACTCGCCCAGAGATGGTTTGCAGATGCCGTCTGTGGAACGGGAGAGGCCGCCATCTCGCCGCCTCAAGCTATGCGGCGGGCTCCGCGCACGGCCATCAACATCAGCGCCGATGCTGCCACAGCCAGCGGTCCGAACGAGACCCAGAGGACCGTGTGCCATCCGTAGCTCGTCAGCAGACCGCCGGACGAAAACGAGCCCAGGGCTACCATGCCGAAGACGATGAAGTCGTTGACCGACTGCACTCGCGTCCTCTCCTCGGGACGGTGGCATTCCAGCACCATCGCCGAGGCCCCCACGAAGCCGAAGTTCCAGCCCAGGCCGAGGAGGATCAGGGACAGCCAGAAATGCGTCACGTCCACGCCCGCCAAGCCGATGATGGAAGCCGCGCCCGTCAGTACCAGACCGGCTGCTACGACGCTGGAGGCGCCGAAGCGCGTGATCAGGCGTCCGGTGAAGAAGCTCGGCCCGTACATGGCGATCACGTGCCACTGGAGGCCGAGGTTCGCATCCTCCTGCGCATGACCGCACAGGTGCATGGCCAGCGGCGCGGCCGTCATCACGAAGTTCATCAGCAGGTACGACACGGCTCCGCAGACCACCGCGATGATGAAGCGCGGCTGTGTCAGGATCGCAGCCAAAGGCCGCCCACCCTCGAGACCGTCTGCGACGGGTCGCGGCAGGCGGACGCCGGAGAGGACCACAGCCGCCAGTACGGCGACCGCGGCCTGGGCCATGAAGGTGGCGGCGAACAGGTAGGGCGGCCACAGGTTCATGGTGTACGTGACGAGTTGCGGGCCGATCACCCCCGCGAAGACCCCGCCCGCCATCACGGTGGACAGCGCGCGTGGTCGCCGCTCAGGCGGGACGCACTCCGCCGCGGCGAAGCGGAAGGAGAAGACTACGGCAGCGTAGGCTCCCCCGAAGAACATGGCCGCGCTGAACAGCCAGAAGTTGGCTGTCAGGATAGCAAGCGCGGACAGCACCCCGACCAGCACTCCACAGCCAGTTCCGGTCAAGAAGGCCGCGTTCCGGCCGTAGCGGCGGGCGATGCTACCGGCCGGCAGGGAGCAGGCGGCCATTCCGACGACGAAGATCGAGATCGGTAGCGTCGCTAGGACCTTGCTCGGCGCCAGCATGTTGCCGACGATCGCACCTGTTGAGAAGACGACGACCGAATTCGCCCCAGCAAGCGCCTGAGCAATGGCCAACCTCAAAACGTTGGCTGCCCCAGATCGGGCAGAGGAGGTAGGGTCGCGGTCGACGATCGACGATGAGGCGTAGGACATCAGGCGCTCGGATTTCGGCGGACAGTGTTCTCGTGCCCCGGCTTGGATGACACCAGGCGGCGAACCCGGCTGACCGAGTTAGGCGGGCTGACCGGGCTATACGTGAGGGGCGCCCGTCTGTATCTCGACGGGATGCCAAGTTGTGTCGAATAGCTGCCAACCTGGGGGGACGATGAGGTGGGAGCCGATCAAGGCGCCGCCCGGGCTCGTACCGCCTCGGCCGATCACAGTGCGTGCGCAGACCATCCCGGCACGCGGGTACTTCGCCGAGCACGCTCACCCATGGCATCAGATCGTCTACGCCACGTCCGGGGTGCTCACGGTGGCGGTGGAAGGACGTTCGTTCGTGATCTCGCCGGAGCAGGCCGTCTGGCTTCCGACCGGCGTCCGGCACAGGGTCGGATCACTTATAGGCGCTCAGTTCCGCAGCCTGTGGGTCGCCGATGAGGCCGGACATGACGTGGCGGAACGTCCAGCGGTCTTCGCCGTACAACCGCTGCTGCGAGCCCTGATCTTGGAGGCGGTGGCGGTCGAGGGGTTAGAAGACCAGGGCGGCTATGCCGATCGCGTCACCGTCCTGATCCTCGATCAGTTCCGGCGGGCTCGACCGCTGCCGGGAGCGCTGCCCTGGCCCCGGGAAGGCCCTCTGGTCTCTCTGTGCGAAGCCCTATACGCCGATCCAGCAGACCCCCGCGGAGCGGCGGCCTGGGGGCGGGAACTCGGCCTGTCGGAACGGACCCTGGCGCGGCGTTTCGAGACCGACGTCGGCATGAGCCTGCGATCCTGGCGGCGGCGTTTGCGCTTATTCAGGGCCGTCGAGTTGATGGGCGGGGGCATGAGCGTGACCGAGACCGCGATGCAACTCGGCTACGGCTCAACCTCCGCGTTCGTTTATGCATTCCGCGCCGAACTCGGCAGCACTCCGCTAGCCTACATGCGCGAGAAAATTTCAGGATAGCCGGGCGATTACGGTCTCATCTGCCCGTTTAAGTCCGGCAGCGTCATTCCTGACCTAGGCGCATCCCGACCTGTGTCCTGGACTGGCATGCGCTGTGAACGGATCCAGCGGCGACGTCCGCACTTGTGCATGGACGTCTGAAATCGGACTGGCTGAAATCCACCCGAAGCTGCCCTTCACACGGTCGCGTTGATCAGATCAGGTCCTACCGCGGCACCGCCCCCACCAGCGGCCCCAGGGGCCGGCTGATGTCCGTGCGGCCGAGATTCGGCGCGTATAGGCTCGATACCGAGCCGTCGAGGAACAGGGCGTTGCGGCAGCCGAGATCGTCGCGGAACAAGCGCGCGAAGGCCCCGAAGGTGACCGGGCGCTCGGAGATGGCGAAGATCGCGACGTGCCCGTCTCCGGGCACGCCGACGCCGTTGCGGATCTTCTGGCTCGGCCCGTCGGCCGAGATCTTCGGGTGGATCTGGCCGTCGATCACCAGCATCGGCCCGGACTGCGTGGCGAAGTCCGGGCGGAACTTCCCGCGCAGATAGCGGCCGGTGTCGATCACGCCGCTGCGCTCACCCTTCACCCAGAAGACCCCGTTGGGCTTGAGGTGGAAGTTGCCCGGGCCGTCCGCCGTGGAGGGGCGCTTCAGCTCACGCCCATCCTCGACGTAGAGGCCCACGGGCGCCTGGTCCTTGTCGTACATGCCGGCATTCATCGCGAAGGCGAGGCGGCCACCCTGCGTCTGGGCGAGCGTGCCGAGGGCGCCGTAGGGCTTGCCGTCGTCCTGAAGCCAGAACAGCCGCAGCCGCATCCGCCGCAGGTCGATGGTGCAGACCGTAAAGGTCTCGCCCTGCGCCTCCACGGGCCGGCACGGTTCCATCGCGGCCGGGGCCGCGGCCCGGGCCGGGGCCGCGAGGGCCAGTAGCGCGATCAACAGGGCGTGAGCCGGTCGCAACATCGTCGTTCGTTCCATGGGGCGCGGGGGGCGAGTCGGGGGACTGGGACTCTCGATCGGCGCGCCTCTTGCTTGGGAAAGCGGCGAATTTCGAGTCCGGAGCCGACCGCGGCCTGCTCGGGCGCCTCGCGGCGCGGCGCCGCGGCCGAAGACTGGACCGTTTTCCCGGTTCGCACGTTCTTAGCGCCAGAGGGCGATTTTTTCACGGAGATGACGTGATGAAGGGTGCAGTGCTTGGCTCGGCCCTGCTGGCGGCGGGGGCTCTGGCTCTGGCGCCGGCCAGCGCAGATGCGCGCGGCTTCGGCGGCGGCGGCTTCCACGGCGGCGGCTTCCACGGTGGCGGCTTCCACGGTGGCGGCTTCGGCGKCGGGTTCCGCGGCGGCGKTTTCGGGGGCTTCCGCGGCGGCGGGTTCGGTGGCGGCTTCCGCGGCGCCGGCTTCCGTCCGGGCGGCTTCGGCTACGGTCGCGGCTTCTACGGCCGCGGCTACGGCTATCGCGGCGGTTACGGCTACGGCCTGGGCGGCCTCGGTCTCGGCGTCGGCCTCGGTCTGGCGGCCGGCGGCCTCTACGGCGGCTACGGCGGCTACGGCTACCCGGGCTACGGCGGCTATTACGCGCCCGCCGCCTACGGCTACGGCGATTACGGCTACGGCGGCGGCTGCTACACGGTCCCGCGAGTGCGCTGGACCCCCTACGGCTACCGCCGGGTCCTGGTCGAGCGCTGCTACTGAGCGGAGCGCGACCGCGAAAAGCCGGGACAGGCCGCCTTCGGGCGGCCTTTTCCTTGCCTGCCTGCCCCGCGGCGTTGGACAGCTCAGCCTGGGACGCCGATACTGGTATCGGGTGGCAGGAGCGGGTTCATGGGTACGGCGAGCGGGCAGGGATCCTCGGGCGTGGAGGCGGTCGAGATCCGCGACGCCAGCCTCACCGCCTTCTATCGCTCGATGACACCGCCGGAGCGGCACACCTTCTGGGCGTGCGCCGCCGGGTGGTGCCTCGACGGCATGGACTTCATGATCTACCCGCTGGTGATCGGGACGATCATGGCCCTGTGGCACGTCGATGCCGGCACCGCCGGGCTCGCCGCCACGGTGACGCTGCTGGCCTCGGCCCTGGGCGGCTGGCTGGCGGGCTTCGTCGCCGACCGGATCGGCCGGGTGCTGACCCTCCAGATCACCATCCTGTGGTTCTCGCTGTTCTCGCTGCTCTGCGCCTTCGTGCAAAACTTCGAGCAGCTCCTCGTCGCCCGGGCAATCCTCGGCCTCGGCTTCGGCGGCGAGTGGGCGGCGGGCGCCGTGCTGATCGGCGAGACGATCCGGGCCGAGTATCGCGGCCGGGCGGTCGGCTCCGTCCAATCCGGCTGGGCGATCGGCTGGGGTCTGGCCGTCCTGTCGCAGGCGGTGCTGTTCTCGATCCTGCCGCCTGAGACCGCGTGGCGCTGGATGTTCGCGGTCGGCGCCCTGCCGGCCCTGCTGATCTTCTACCTGCGCCGCTACGTGGAGGAGCCGCAGGTCGCCGCCGAGGCCCGCGCCCGGGCCGCCGCGGCCGGCGACCGGCCGCAGATCTGGGAGATCTTCTCCGGGCCGATCCTCAAGACGACGCTGCTCGCCTCCCTTGCGGCGGCGGGTTGTCAGGGCGGGTACTACGCGATCACCACCTGGGTGCCGCGCTTCCTGACCACCGAGCGGCACCTGTCGATCGTGTCCTCCACCGGCTACCTCGCGGCGCTGATCATCGGCTCGTTCACCGGCTACCTCGTGGGTGCGTGGCTCGCCGACCGGCTCGGACGGCGGCCGCTGTTCCTGATCTTCTCCGTCGGGGCCATCGCGGTGGTGATCGCCTACACGCAGATCCCGCTCTCGAACGGCGTTCTATGGGTGCTGGGCTTTCCCCTGGGCTTCTTCGCCTCCGGCTACTTCTCCGGCATGGGCGCCTTCCTGACCGAGCTGTACCCGACCCGCCTGCGCGGTTCGGGGCAGGGGTTCTGCTACAATTTCGGCCGGGGCATCGGCGCGCTGTTCCCGGCGCTCGTCGGCTACCTCGCGGAGCGCACCGGCCTCGCCTCCGCCATCGCGATCTTCGCGGCCTTGGCCTACGGGATCTTCTTCCTGGCGGCCTTCGCGCTGCCCGAGACGCGTGGCAAGGTCCTGCACGCGGATTCCTGACCATGCCCGAGATCCGAGACTGCCCCGCCCCGGATCCGCATCCGGAAGGCCCGACCCGTTACCGCGTGCCGGACGGCGCGGTCGACACCCACGCCCACGTCATCGGGCTGCCGCCGGACTACCCGCTGGTGGCGGACCGCAGCTACACGCCCCCGGCGGCGTCCGCCGAGCGCTACCTCGCGATGCTCGACGGGACCGGCATGGCCAACGGCGTGCTCGTCCAGGTCAGCGTGCACGGCACCGACAACCGCCTGATGGTCGAGACGCTCCGCGCCCACCGGCAGCGCCTGCGCGGCATCGCGGTGATCCCGCTCGGGCTGCCCGACGCGGACCTCGCCGCCCTCAAGGAGGCYGGGGTGGTGGGCCTGCGGCTCAACGTGCTGTTCGGCGGCGGCGTCGGGCTCGACGCGGTGGAATCCTACGGGGCGCTCGCCCGCGAGATGGGCTGGCACCTGCAGTTCCTGCTCGATGCCCGCGAGCTGCCGCCCATCGCCGGCCGCCTGTCCCGGCTGCCGGTGCCGCTCGTCTTCGACCACATGGGCCACATGCCGACCTCGGCCGGCGTGGACCACCCGGGCTTTAAGGCGCTGCTCGGCCTCGTCGCCGACGGCAACTGGGTGAAGCTCTCGGGCGCCTTCCGGGATTCCGTGACCGGTCCGCCTTATGCCGACACGATCCCGTTCGCCCGCGCCCTCAACGACGCCGCGCCCGAGCGCTGCGTCTGGGGCTCGGACTGGCCGCACGTGGCCGCCTGGGACGGGCCGCCCCGGACCGCGACGCTCCTCGACCTGATGGCCGACTGGGTGCCGGACGCGGATCGGCGCCGGATGGTCTTCGTCGACAACCCGCGGCGGCTCTACGGTTTCGGGTAGGCCGGGGGTTCAACGGCGGCCGGAGCGTAGGCCGTCTTCGCGCGCGCAAGACATCGACCCCGTGGTTTAAGCACAGTGCGAGGCCGGACCCGCGGAGCGCGGCCGGGATTTCCGGCCGACCCTTAAAACGGGTGTCCCGGTCAGACCCGCAGGTCGACGCTCAGCCCCTGTCCGGGGGGCGCCGGGGGGCTGGCGCTCGCCGCGCTCTGGGCGCTGTCCGCGACGAGCCCGGCAACGGCCTTGTCGGCCCCGAGCTGCTGCTTGGCGACGGCAATGCCGATCTGCTGGTTCTGGGACGAGCCCAGCATCTGAACGGCGGTGGCGGCCAGGGTTTCCATGGCCCCTGTCTAATCCTCCGGCCTGAATCCGGCGTTACTCAGGTCCGGGGCTTTAGAGCGAATCGGGATTTCTCGGCCCGGACGACGGCACGAGCAGGCCGACACAGCCCGGCCCCATCCGGTCCTCGGCGCGCGCGCCGTCAGAAGCTCGGCGGCGTGCAGGCGCTCACCACCTCGCAGGGGCTCGGCCCGACGCAGCGGAACCGGTGCGGGCGGCGGCTGTCGAAGCTGTAGGCGTCGCCGGGGCCGAGGATCCGGCGCTCGGCATCCACCGTGACTTCCAACCTGCCGGACAACACGATGCCGCCCTCCTCGCCCTCGTGGGAGAGCGGCACCCGGCCGGTATCGGCGCCGGGCTCGTAGCGCTCCTTGAGGATCTGGAGCTTGCGGCCGAACAGGCTGTCGCCGACCTGACGGTACGAGATCGCCCCCTTGGCGGCCCGCCGGCCGATCTCGGTGAGGTCCTCGGCGGCGAAGAACGCCTTGCGCTCCGGTTCCGGCTCCAGGGCGAAGAACTCGGCCATGCCGATCGGCACCCCGTCGAGGATCCGCTTCAGGGCGCCCACCGACGGGTTCACCCGGTTCGCCTCGATCAGCGAGATCGCCGAGTTGGTCACGCCGGCGCGCTTGGCGAGCGTCCGCTGCGAGAGGCCGTGGCGGGCGCGCACGAAGCGCAGGCGCGCGCCGACATCGATGCTCATCCGGCGGGGCTCCGTTTCAGGTGTTGCGGATCCCGCAACGGTGTCACCTGCGGCCCCATTCCTGCAAGGGGTTGGCGGCGACCAGAAAAGGACTTGTTGCCCGATCGGTGAAGGTGTCCCCTGGCCCGGTCGCCCGATCCGCGCCGTCCGCTCCGGAGAGCCGCCCCATGACCGACCATCCGCTCCGCAACACGCCCGCGATGGACGCCTTCTGGATGCCGTTCACGGCCAACCGCCAGTTCAAGGCGGCGCCGCGCCTCCTCGTGTCGGCGGAGGGCATGCATTACACCGCCGATGACGGCCGCACGGTCCTCGACGGCACCGCCGGCCTCTGGTGCGTCAATGCCGGGCACGGGCGCCGGGGAATCGCCGCCGCGGTGGAGCGCCAGCTCGCGACCCTCGACTTCGCCCCGACCTTCCAGATGGGCCATCCCATCGCCTTCGAATTCGCCGAACGCCTCGCCGAGATCGCCCCGGGCGGGCCGGATCAGCGCCTCGACCGGGTGTTCTTCACCAATTCCGGCTCGGAATCGGTCGATACCGCCCTCAAGATCGCGCTGGCCTACCAGCGGGCGATCGGGCAGGGGACCCGCACCCGGCTGATCGGTCGCGAGCGCGGCTATCACGGCGTCGGCTTCGGCGGCCTCTCGGTCGGCGGCATCGTGTCGAACCGGCGGGTCTTCCCGCAGCTCAACGGCACCGACCACCTGCGCCACACCCACGACCCGGCCCGCAACGCCTTCGTGAAGGGCCAGCCCGAGCACGGGATGGAGCTCGCCGAGGATCTGGAGCGGCTTGTGGCGCTCCACGGGGCCGAGACCATCGCGGCCTGCATCGTCGAGCCGGTTGCGGGTTCGACCGGCGTGCTGGTCCCGCCGAAGGGCTACCTCGAGCGCCTGCGCGAGATCTGCACCAAGCACGGCATCCTGCTGATCTTCGACGAGGTCATTTCCGGTTTCGGCCGCCTGGGTGCGCCGTTCGCCACCGATTATTTCGGCGTCGTCCCCGACCTCGTGACCAGCGCCAAGGGCCTGACCAACGGCACGGTGCCGATGGGCGCGGTCTTCGCGAGCCGCGCGGTCCATAACGGGCTGATGCACGGCCCGGACGGGATCGAGCTGTTCCACGGCTACACCTATTCCGGGCACCCGGTCGCCTGCGCGGCCGGCATCGCCACGCTGGACATCTACCGGGACGAGGGGCTGCTGACCCGCGTCACCGACATCGCCGACGACTGGGCGGCCGCGATGCACGACCTGCGCGGGCGCAAGAACGTCACCGACATCCGCACCATCGGGCTGATCGCCGGCATCGAGCTGGCACCGCGGCCGGACGCGCCGGGCAAGCGCGCCTACGACGTGTTCGTGGACTGCTTCGAACGCGGCCTGCTCACCCGGGTGACCGGCGACATAGTCGCCCTGTCGCCGCCGCTGATCATCGAGCGCGGCCAGATCGGCGAGATCGTGGACGTCCTCGGCGCGGCGATCGACCGGGTCGCCTGAGGGCTATCGCGGCTGCCCCGCCGTCTTTGCGAGCGCAGCGAAGCAATCCAGAGTCGCGCCACGGCTCGAAACCGCGCGCCGCGCCGGGTCGCTTCGCTGCGCTCGCGATGACGGTGAAGGCGCGGCAATCGCGCAACCCTTGCGCGCCGCACAGGCGTCCCCGCTGCCCGGCGGGGTTGTCGCGACACCCCCTGTGCCCATCTGCCCCGGACCCGGGTTTTGACCGGGCACGAGGGTTTTTATGTCGAACACCGCCCTGATCGTCGGCGCCAGCGGGATCGTGGGCAGCGCCACCGCGGCGCTGCTTCATCGGGAGGGCTGGAAGGTCGCCGGCCTCGCGCGCCACCCGGTGGCCCAGGCGGGCGTCGAGCCGGTGGCCGGCGACCTGCAGGATCCGGCCTCGCTGGAGCGGGCGCTGGCCGACCTCGCGCCGAGCCACGTGTTCCTGGCGACCTGGCAGCGGCGGCCGACCGAGGCGGAAATGATCCGCGTCAACCGGGCGATGGTGGAGAACCTGCTGGATGCCCTGCGCCCGAAGAAGAGCGTCCGCCACGTCGCCCTGGTGACCGGGCTGAAGCACTATCTCGGCCCGTTCGAGGCCTACGGCAAAGGCACACTGCCGCAGACGCCGTTCCGCGAGGACCAGGGCCGCCTCGACATCGAGAACTTCTACTACGCCCAGGAGGATGCCGTGTTCGCGGCCGCCGCCCGCGACGGCTTCACCTGGAGCGTCCACCGCCCGCACACGATCATCGGCAAGGCGGTGGGCAACGCCATGAACATGGGCACGACCCTCGCCTGCTACGCCACCCTGTGCCGGGAGACGGGACGCCCGTTCGTCTTCCCGGGCTCGGCCGCGCAGTGGAACGGCCTCACCGACATGACCGACGCGCGGCTGCTCGCCCGCCACCTGCTCTGGGCTTCGACCGAGCCGAAGGCCGCCGACGCGGCATTCAACGTCGTCGACGGCGACGTCTTCCGCTGGAGCCGGATGTGGGGCCGGATCGCCGCCTGGTTCGGGATCGAGGCAGTGCCCTTCGACGGCACGCACCGGCCCCTGGAGCCCCGGATGGCGCAGGACGGGCCGGTCTGGGCGGAGATCGCGGCACGCCACGGCCTCGCGGAGCCGAACCTCGAAAAGCTTGCCTCCCCCTGGCACACGGATGCCGATCTCGGCCGGCCGATCGAGGTCGTCACCGACATGAGCAAGAGCCGGCGCCTCGGCTTCACGGCCTACCAGCCCACCGACGACGCGTTCTACGACCTGTTCGCCCAGCTCCGCGCGGACCGGCTGATCCCCTGACGGCGAACACCGCCGTCATCGCGAGCGCAGCGAAGCGACCCAGTGCGGCGCGACATTCGTATGTGTGGCGCCACCCTGGATTGCTTCGCTCCGCTCGCAAAGACGGCAACTGATCAGGCCGCCTTCCGCTCCGTGCCGCACCACTCGGCCACGAACAGGGCCATCGCGGTGGTGCAGCGCTTCACCGAGGCGAGACTGACGCGCTCGTCGAAGGCGTGGATGTTCTGGGAGATCGGGCCGTAGCAGAGGGCCGGCACCCGGTCGTAGAGGGCGTGGACCCGCGTATCGAGATAGCCCGCCGTCATGAAGCTCTGGAGCGGCGACCCGATCGCCCGCTCGTGGGCGCGGCCGAGCATGGCCTCGGCCTCCGAGCCCGCCTCCAGCACGTAGCCCTCGGCGAAGAAACCGTTGAACACCACCCGCGGCGGGTTGTTGGCCAGGAACGGGTCGGTGCGGGAGAAGGACGCCACGGCGGCCTCGATCTCGTCGGCGGCCTGCGCGGCGGTCACGCCCGGATAGAGCGCGATGCGGCAATGGATCCGGCACCAGGCCGGGACCGAGGAGGCCCAGTCGCCGCCCTCGATCTTGCCGATATTGAGGTTGATCGGGTGGTCCTCGGTCTCGAAATGCGGGTGCGACGCCTTCTCGGCGTTCCAGCGGGCCTCGACGTCGCGCAGCGCGCCGATCACCCGGTAGGTGGCGTCGATGGCGTTGGCGCCCGCGCCCATCTCGCGCACGTGGACCGGTACGCCCCGGACCTCCACGGTGAACCACAGCACGCCGGTATTGGCGCGCACGAGCTTCTCGTCCTCGGGCTCGGGGATCAGCACGGCGTCGGCCCGGTAGCCGCGCAGGTGGGTCATCAGGGCGCCGTTGCCGGTGGATTCCTCCTCGACCACCGACTGCACGGATACGGAGGCCGCCGGCTGCAGGCCGAGGCGCGCCAGGGCGTCGAGGGCGAACAGGTTGGCGGCGTGGCCGGCCTTCATGTCGCCGGCGCCGCGGCCGTACAGCCAGTCCCCCTCGATGACCGGGTCGAAGGGCCGATGGGTCCAGAGGTCGAGGGGGCCGGTCGGCACCACGTCGACATGGGCCTGCAGGATCAGCGAACGGCCCGTCTCGGCGTTCGGACGGTGATGGCCAACGACGATCGGCGCGTCCGAATGGTGCGCGTCGTCGATCCTTGAGCCACCCGGATGGGCCGCGATGGCGGCCCGGTCCATGGCGAAGCGCTCGGTGGCGTAGCCCCGGGCGCGGAACTGCGCGAACACGTAATCCTGGCAGGCATGTTCCGCGCCCCGCAGGGAGGCGAACCGGACCAGCGCCTGCGTGTGGGCGACCTGATCGGCGAAACCCTCCGCCACGGAGGCTTCGATCTCGGCAGCGAGTCTGGGGTCGAGGGCCATGGGAACTCCGAACCGGTTGCGGCCGGAGGAAGCGCCCGGGCTCCGGGCGCTGTCAACCGGCGGTTGCTCGCCGCAGGGTCCGTGCCGGCGCGGGTGCCGTCACTGCGGGAAGGCCGTCCGGATCTGCTCGGCGAACCGCGCGAAGGCCGCGCTCGGCTGGCCGTCGCCGCGACGGACCAGGAGGGTCTCGGCGCGTCCGTCCCCGTCGGGCAGCGGATGGACCGACACGCGCCCCGCCCGGCACGCGGGCTCGGCCACACCGCGCGGGATCAGGGTCACGCCCATCCCGGCCGCGACGCAGCCGAGGATGCCGTCGAGGGTCCCGAACTCCATGCGGCGCACGTGGACCAGGCCCTGTCGCGCCAGGAAGTCCTCCAGGCGCCTCCGATACGAGCAGCCGGCCCGGAACACGAGCACCTTCGCCTCCCGCGCGCGCCCCAGCCGCTCGAGCAGCGCCGTCAGGTCGCCGACCTCGGGATGGGCGACCAGCACCAGATCCTCGGTGAGCACCGGGATCCCGATGAGGTCGGCCTGGGTCACGGGGCCGGCGACGAAGGCGCCCTCGAGGCGCCGGTCGAGGACCCGCGCGATCAGCAGCTCTGTCGGACCTGTCTCGAGTTCGATGTCCACCTCCGGGTGGCACGCGGCGAAGTCGGCGAGCGGGCCGGGCAGGCGCAGGGCCGCGGTCGTCTCCATGGCGCCGATCCGCAGGGGTCCGCGGGGCTCACCCTCGGCCAGCAGGGCGTGCTGCGCCTCCGCGAGCAGCCGGCCGACCTGGAGGGCGTAGGGCAGGAGCCGCTCCCCGGCCCGGGTCAGCGTCACCCCGCGGCTGCCGCGGTGGAACAGCGGCACGCGCAACGCCTGCTCCAGCGCACGGATCCGCCCGGTGACGTTGGACTGCACGGTGTTGAGCCGAACCGCCGCCCGGCCGATGCCGCCGGTCTCGGCCACCGTCGCGAAGACCATCAGGTCGGTGCTGTTCATGCCATCTGCTTTTCCGATGCCTTCCTTCTGAAGGAATCACTTTTTCCGCATCACATCGACCGTTAAGCCCGGACAGGCGGTCCGCGCAACCGCGCGGCCGGATACTCCGGGGAGGGGAAAGATGGCCTTGAGAACCAGACTCACCGAGGCCTTCGGACTGCACCATCCGATCGTGTTGGCCCCGATGGATCCGGCCTCGGGGGGCGCCCTCGCGGCGGCGGTGAGCGCCGCCGGTGGCCTCGGCTTGATCGGTGGCGGCTACGGCGACCATGCGACCCTCGCGCGCGAATTCGACCGCGCGGGCAACCAGCGGGTCGGCTGCGGCTTCATCACCTGGTCCATGGCTCGGGATCCGTCGCTTCTCGAGGCGGCGCTCGCCCGGTCGCCCGCCGCCCTGATGCTCTCCTTCGCGGATCCCGCCCCCTTCGCCCCGCAAGTCCACGCCGCGGGCGTGCCGCTGATCTGCCAGGTTCACACCCTGGCCCAGGCCCGGCGCGCCCTGGAGGTCGGCGCGACCGTGGTGGTGGCGCAGGGCACGGAAGCCGGCGGCCACGGTCTCGCGGCCCGCGGCACGCTGCCGTTCGTGCCGGCGGTCGCCGACCTGATCGCTCGGGAACGCCCCGAGACGCTGCTCCTCGCGGCGGGCGGCATCGCGGATGGCCGCGGCCTCGCCGCCGCTCTGGCCCTCGGGGCCGACGGCGTCCTCATGGGGACGCGGTTCTGGGCGACCCGGGAGGCGCTGATCCACCCGGCCGCGAAGGAGCGGGTTCTCGCGGCCACCGGCGACGACACGGTGCGCACGCAGGTCTACGACATCGCCCGCCAGCGGCCCTGGCCGGCGCCCTATACCGGCCGCCTCCTGCGCAACGCCTTCATCGAGACCTGGCACGGCCGCGAGGCGGAACTGCGCGCGGCCGCCGCGGCGCGGCGGCAGGACGTGGAGGAGGCCGATGCGGCGGGCGACTACGACGTCGCCAACGTTACGGTCGGCGAGGCCGTCGGACTGATCGAGGATCTGCCGGGCGCTGGCGACGTGGTGAGGCGGATCGCCGAGGCGGCGGAGGCCGCGATCCTCCGGACTTGCGGCCGGATTGCTGCGGCCCCGTGATGGGCTTCAGCAAAGCGTGACTACGCAGGGTTGAGAGCGGGCGGAACCTCGGTGTCGCCAACGGTTTAGCGTGACGGTACAGCGCTGCGGTTGGTCCAGCCGGAGTCTTGGTACCAGTCGGAGTCTTGGATGCGTATCGGTCTGATCTCGATCCTGTCCGGCGTCCTCCTGTGGGCCGCCGGTCCGGGTGCGGCCAGCGCGGACGTCCTCGTCAACGTCGACAAGAGCAGCCAGCGCATGGAGGTCTCGGTCGACGGACAGCCCCGCTATTCCTGGCCCGTCTCCACCGGGGTCGCGAGCCATGACACCCCGTCCGGATCCTACCGCCCGTTCCGGATGGAGCGCACGCATTTCTCGAAGGAATGGGATGACGCGCCCATGCCCTTCGCGATGTTCTTCACCAATCAGGGTCACGCCATCCACGGCACCAACCACGTCCGCAACCTCGGGCGTGCGGCTTCCCACGGCTGCGTCCGCCTGTCGGTGCGCAATGCCGCGACGTTGTTCAACCTCGTCAAGAGCCAGGGCATGGGCCGCACCCGGGTGACGATCGACGGCATGGACGCCCCGGTAGCGGAGCGGGGTCAGCGCGGGGTGCGCGTCGCCCGGCACCGCAGGCCCTACGAGGTCGACGATCTGCTGGCGGACAGCGACCAGATGGGCCGCCAAGTCGGGTTCCCGATCGACGACGCATGGTAGTGCGCACGGGTAATACTTTGGCAGTTCAGTGGAACGACGGGGTTCACGGCGGCTTCGCACGACGGGGTGTTCCGGTGCGGACGGTCGCGATGGCAACAAACGATAGCGGGCGTGTGGAATTGTCTCTCTGGCTTGAGCCGTTCCTGACGGCTCTGTCCCACCCGGCCCGTCGCGCCACATGCCTGTCTGTGTGGCCGGCCTGATCGGGTCGGGCGAGCGCAAGAGCATCCAGCCCATGGCGGCGCGCGCCGAAGGCGGTTCCTATGGCCTGCAGCATCACGCCATCGCCGCTGGGATCTGTCAGTCGGCCCCTCCGGAACGGGTGATCGTCTCGCTGGCCGATCGGCTGGCGGGCGGTCCGGACGCGATCCTCGTGGTCGGCGTCACGGCCCTGCCCGAGAGGGATGACGCTTGGCCAGCGTGGCGCTGCACTACACCGCCACGCTGGCCAAGTCCGCCAACTGCCTGAGATCGGGATTGGGATTGCGCCGTTTGTGATACGGTTGGCGAATTGGGGGGCTCGTTTCGCGAGGGCGGGCGTTTCCGGATCGAGGCTTAGAACGCGCGGTGATCCGGGAGGTCGACGATGTTGCTCCGGCCGACGCTCGGTGCCGGCGTACCGCGTGAGACCGCCCGCTGCCGCCTCGTAGCCGGCGACGCCACGGCTCTGCTGTTCGACACCTTGATCACCCTCTGCCGCGAGCGCGGCCTCCAGCGCACCGACCACGTCCCCAGGGCAGTCCGCCACCTCAACGCGCCTCGGCTGCGCCATCGGGACCTTACGAGATCCTGCGTGTCGCACTCAACGCCCTGGCAATTGCCGCACCGGACTTGCTGCGCGCCTGCGCAGAAGCGAATGGGGGGATGACGGGCCTCGGCTGATCGCAGCCATCGACGCCGGGGCCGCACCGGGCTGACTGCTCGACGTCCCCGCCGTGGTTGTCCTTCCCGAGGCTGGATGCAGAGCTTCCGCCGCGCCGAACCTACCGCCGGAGGATCTGATGGAGGCGGCCGGAGACCGACGGCATCTTCCCCAACGAGGCCGCCATCACCCGCCTCGTCGACGCGACCCTGCTGGAGCAGAACGAGGAACGGGGCGTCCAGCGCTCGCGCTCGATGATTCCGGACAGCACGCCCCGATCGGCGGCGGCGTCCTCAGCATCTGCCCGGAGCGACGGCGCCGGGCGCAATGCGTGTGGCTGTCGCGTAGGCTGACGCCGTTCATCCGCATGGCGGCCTCAGGCGTCGTGATCCAGCCATTCGCGAGTCTCGGCCAGGATCTCGTTCGAGAGCGCGGGGTCGTCGACCGCGCGCGCGAGGATCAGCGCTCCCAGCATAGCGGCGTAGGTGCCGATGGCCTCGCGGCGGCGGTCGCGGACGACGGTGTTCGAGAGCGCCGCCTCCATGCGATCGATCTGCGAACGGATGCCGGCCGTCATTGCGGAGCGCGTGGGCGCCGGCCGGAGCCGCACGTCCGCCGCCAGGGCGGCCATCGGGCAACCGCCGGCGGCGTCGTCCCGGTGGGCCGGCGACAGGTAAGCCTTCAGGAATTCGGGAAGGCCGCCCCCCGATCCGGACTTCTCGGCCGCCGCGTGCGCGATGGCGTGCGCCATCAGGTCCTCCTTCGAGGTGAAGTGACCGTAGAAGCCGCCGTGCGTAAGGCCGGCGGCCTTCATCACCTCGGCCACCCCGACCGCCTCGAACCCCTTCTCGCGGAACAGGCGGCTCGCCTCCGCGAGGATGCGCCTCCGGTTCTCCCGCATCTGCTCCTGGGTGACCCGCATCCCGAAAATTCCCCACCATAGCCGTTGACACTATTATGATCGCGATCATATTAAAGTTCAATCATGACAATGATCATGAATACCGACCCGCTTTGATTGGACCCCGTCATGTCGACCAAGCCCACCGTTCTCGTCACCGGCGCCTCCTCCGGGATCGGCGCGACCTATGCCGACCGGTTCGCGCGGCGCGGACACGACCTCGTGCTGGTCGCCCGCGATAAGACCCGGATGGACGACCTCGCCGAGCGGCTTCGCCGGGAGACCGGCGTGGCCGTCGACGTCGTGCCGGCCGACCTCACCGACGCGGCCCAGACGCGCGCCGTCGAGGCGCGCCTCAGCGATGACGGGCGCGTCGGAATCCTGATCAACAACGCGGGCGCGAACGTCGGCGGAGCTTTCGCCGCGCAGTCGCAGGACGACATCGAGCGCCTCATCACCCTCAACGCCACGTCGGTGATGCGCCTCGCCCGGGCTGTGGCCCCCCGCTTCGCCGAGGCCGGCGAAGGCGCCATCGTCAACATCGGGTCCGTCGTCGGGCTCGTCCCGGAATTCGGCTCGACGGTCTACGGCGCCACCAAGGCCTTCGTACAGTTCCTGTCGCAGGGCCTGGCACACGAGCTCGGCCCGAAGGGCGTCTACGTCCAGGCCGTGCTGCCGGCGGCCACTCGCACCGAGATCTGGAGCCGGTCGGGCGCCGACGAAGCCACCCTCCCGCCGATGATGGAGGTCGGCGCCCTCGTCGACGCCGCCCTGGCCGGCTTCGACCGCCGCGAGTCGGTGACGATCCCGCACCTCCACGACGCCGGCCGGTGGGACGCCTTCCAGGCGGCGCGCCAAGCGATGATCCCGGGCTTCGGCACGGTCGAGCCGGCCCCGCGCTACGCGTCCGCCTCGTGACGCGGCGCCATCCTCGGCACACGGAGTTCCGGCGATCATGAAGGCGTTCATCCTCGACCGCTACAAGAAGATGCAGCCGCTGCGGCTCGGCGAGATGCCTGAGCCGGCGGTGGGGGACGGGGACGTCCTCGTCGCCGTCGCGGCCGCCGGGCTGAACCCCCTTGACGCCAAGATCCGCGACGGCGCGTTCAGGCCGCTGCTCAAGTACCGTCCCCCCTTCGTGCTGGGCCACGACCTGGCCGGGACCGTCGTCAGGGTTGGGCGGAACGTCAGGCGATTCAAGGTCGGCGACGAGGTCTACGCCCGGCCGCGGGACGGGCGGATCGGCGCCCTGGCCGAGCGCATCGCCGTCGATGAGGCGGATCTCGCCCTCAAGCCCAAGACCCTGTCGATGGCTGAGGCGGCGTCCATCCCTCTCGTCGGCCTGACGGCGTGGCAGGCCTTCGTCGAGGTGACCCAGGTGAAGCGGGGCGACAAGGTGTTGATCCACGCCGGCTCGGGTGGCGTCGGCACCTTCGCGATCCAACTTGCCAAGCACCTCGGCGCGACGGTGGCAACCACGACGAGCGCGGGCAATGCCGACCTCGTCAGCAGCCTCGGCGCCGACCTCGTCGTCGATTATCGCCGCCAGGACTTCGAGAAGGTCCTGTCCGGTTACGACGTCGTCCTCGCCAGCCTGGACGGGGCGACGCTGCGGAAGTCCCTGGACGTCCTCAAGCCCGGCGGGACGCTGATCTCGATCTCCGGGCCGCCGGACCCGGCCTTCGCGAGAGCGGCAGGCTTGAACGCGGTCCTCGCGCTGGTCATGCGACTGCTGAGCCTCGGCATCCGCCGCAGGGCCAAGGCACAGGGCGTCGATTACGCCTTCCTCTACATGCGCGCGAACGGCGCCCAGTTGGCGGAGATCACCGCGCTGGTCGAGGCGGGGATTATCCGCCCGGTCCTCGACTGCGTGGTCCCGTTCGCGGCGACCGACCAAGCCCTGACCGATCTTGAGGCCGGCCGGTCCAGGGGCAAGGTCGTGGTCGAGATGCCTTCGGCGCGAGCGGCGTGACGCGCACGCCGTCCCTGCGGTGCGCGGACCCCGTGGCGCGATGGAGCGGGGCCGCGTCGTCGCGGCCGCGGGAACGACGTTCGCCTGTCGGCTCCTCGGTCCGTCCGCGGGCCTGCCGAGGACGTGGCCAGAAGGCTGCCGAACGCGAAGTTCGCCCTCCACGGGGACGCCGGCCACGGCAGCATGTCCCGGAACCATGAGGACTTCACGCGGAAAGCCGTCGCCTTCCTCGACGCCTGAACCCATCGCAGCCCATCATGGCGGATCACGTGAGAGCCCCACGTCTCAAAGCCGGCAGGCTCCTGCTCGGTAGCGCCGCTCTGATCATCGGCGTCACCGTAGCCGCGTACGCGTCCGCGATGACGGTCTCGATCCCGTCGGTCTCGCCATTCCCCGAAGGCCTGGCCGCGACCTCAGACGGAACCCTCTAAGCGAGCAGTCTCGCGAACGGCGGGATCGTTTGCGTGAGGGCCGGTTCGGACGTCGCCGAGCCCTGGATCAAGCCGGGGGCGTTCGCCACGCGCTCGACGTTCGGCGTTCTAGCCGACGAGCGGGCGGGGCTCCTCTGGGTCTGCTCCAACGACGCGACGCCCCTCGGGGTCGCGGGACCCAACGCCATCGAGGGCGCCTTCGTGAAAGGCTTCGACCTCGTGACCGGGGAAGGCAAGGTCAGCGTCCCGCTTCCCGGAAAGCCGTCGCTCTGCAACGACCTGACGGTCGGACCCGACGGTGCCCTCTACGTCACGAATACGCGTAGCCCCAGATCCTACGTTTGAAACCAGGGGCATCCGCGCTCGAAGTCTGGGTGCAGAACGACCGCTTGAAGGGTGGGCTCGACGGCCTTGCCCTCGGCCGGGACGGCTCGCTGTACGTCAATACGTTCCTCGGCAGCGAACTCTTCCGCATCGAGGCCAAGGGGGAGGTGGCGGGATCCATCACGAAGCTCCAGACATCCCGACCGCTCAAGTTCCCGGATGGCTTCAAGGCGGACGGAGCCAGGTTTCTCATGGTTGAAGGTGCAGGCCCCCTCTCCAAGGTGACCGTCGCCGGTGGCCTCGCCGAGGTCGAGACGGTCAAGGAGTTCGCAGGGCCGACCGGAGTGGCGTGGGTAGGCGACTCGGTCTGGTTGGCGGAGGGCCAGCTCGACTCCCTCATGAATCCCGAGCGAAAGGGGCAGACCCCGACCTTCCAGTTGCGTGCGCTCCGCACCCCCTAACGCACGCGTCGCGTTCGAGTTCGTAGGGCCGTTCTCGGTCGTCGGGCCTGAAAACCGCCGGGAGGGGCTCGGCATGGATGTCGGCCTCTCGGAAGCCGAACGGTTCTGGACCGCCTGCCTGCGAGATTTCGCCCGGTGCGGCCTGCGTAGCGTCAAGCTCCGTTCGACGAGCCCGCCGGAGGGCCTCAACGGCGAGATTGGGCGCCGCACCGAGTTCGTTGGCATCGTCCTGAGCGAGGCTGCCGTCACCCGCCTCGTCGGCGCGCACTGGCGCGGACTGACGGATGGGCCGTCCAGCGCGCCCGCGGCATCAAAGCGGAGGGCATCGCCCCGATCGGCGATACGCCTCTCGTCAGCCTGCCGACCCTGACAGACTGATCGATCCGACCCCGGCCGGCCGCCGCGGTTACCCCGCCGCAACTGCAACACGCCAGGAGACACGACCTCCGAATGTTGGAGCGTGCCGTGGGCCTGCACGGCCTCAGGCACCTCGAAGCCGAGCACGGACAGCCTGTCGGCCGTCGCCGTGCGGACGATCGCTTCATCTTCGGCGAGGACGGCGACAGGGCGAGATACCGGCATGGACCGAGATAAGGCGGCCGTTGCGGCGCGCTTCAGCTTTGCCGTCGATTCTCATGAGCCGATCGCAGTGAAGGTTCCGGCGTTCGACGCCCCTCCCGGCATTCGACGCCCCGTTGCCTCGCGATCCGAAGAGCCGACAAGCCGGTCATTCTGTTCCTCCCTGGCCGGACATCCCGAGGCGTTCACGCGAGTAGTAAGACAGATCGACAACTTACACTGATCTGAGGTGCCGTATGCTGGTAGGGACGGCTTAATCCCGACGCGGTAAATTGCTTCGACGGATTTTTGCTACCAAGTCGCGATGCCAACAACCTTACTAAAGTTCCCTGCTCGCGCACCGCAACTTTTGATTGCCACAGGCGTCGCCATCATCGCGGTGCTCTGCGGATCTGCAGCCGTGACCGTCACAGGTCTGCGCGACACGGCGTGGGAGCAGGCCTCCGTCGGTGCCGAGTCGTTGCTTGAGAGCCTTACGCGGACGCTGGCGCGCGACTTCGAGCTGTATGACCTATCGCTGCAGGCGGTCGCAGAACGCCTGCGAAATCCGATACTTGAGAGCGTGTCTCCTGAGGTGAGGCACCTTGCCCTCTTTGATCGTGCGGCGACCGCCTCGGGCTACGGCGCGATTTTTGTCCTCGATGCTCAAGGGGATGCCTTCCTCGATTCCGGATCACTGATCCCGCGCCGGCTCAACGGCGGCGACCGCGCCTACTTCCAGATGCAGCGTGACCACGACGCCGGCCTCTACGTCGGGCGGCCGTGGCGCACACGCGTCAGCGGCCGCGAGATGATCCCGCTCAGCCGCCGCTTTTCCTACGCCGACGGTGCGTTTGCCGGGATCGTCGTCGGAGCGATCGAACTCGCCTACTTCGAGGCAGTGTTCGCGCGGCTCAATCGCAACCTCAATCTCAAGATCACCGTGCTGTTCGAGGACGGCGCTGCGACGGCCGACGGCCAAGCGGCCGCCCAGTACCCATCGGCTGACCCAATCGACAACCAGACMATCGCGGCTCTCGGGCGCGCGGAAAACGTGACCCTGATTGCGCCTGCGGCCGGTGGAGACGTCCTGCATATCGCGCGGCGCGTTGGGACACTGCCGATGCGGGTCGTCGTGTCGGTCCCCATCGCGACGATCAACGCGGTCTGGCATGGCCGAGCGACTGCGATCGTGCTGATCGTGGGTACCCTCGCCATAGGACTGCTCTGCCTTCTGCGCCTGCTCGGAGGAGAGTTGCGGCGGCGGGCTGCCGTGGAAGCAGAATTGGCTGCCCTCGCGCTCACGGACGCACTGACGGGCATCCCGAATCGCCGCCACTTCGAGCAGATGCTTGCGGAAGCGGAGCGGAGAAGCCGGGGGGGGCAGTTCGCTCTCGCGCTGATCGACGTGGATCGCTTCAAGGCCTTCAACGATCGCTACGGACATCCCGCCGGCGATCACATCTTGAAGGCCGTCGGTGCAGGGCTTGCGACCTGTGCAGCGGACGCAGGGGGAAGTGCTTACCGGATCGGTGGAGAAGAATTCGCGGTCCTTCTCGATGACGTCGATGAGGCTCGCGCTTTGGAGGTCGCGCACACGTGCCGGCGCGCGATCGAGGCCATGGCGCTCCCCCATACTCAGAGCCCGATGGGCATCGTGACCGTGAGCATCGGGCTCATGCATACCGGCCGCTATCCCTTGGCGACCCGGGCCGAATGGCTGGATCGCGCGGACGCGGCTCTTTACGAAGCCAAGCGCGCAGGGCGCAATCAGGTCCGCGCCACGGGCGACGTGGACCCCAGTTGCGGCCCTTCGAAACTGGTCGTGCAGGAAGCGGCCATCCCGATGTGAGGGAAGGACATCGGAATTGCCCTCCCGCTCTACGATGGGCAGCCGGGTCAGAGCCCGCAGCGTGTCGGGTTAGCCACCAGGACTGTCTGGTCGGTTTGGCTTTGAGACCGTCCGCTTCACGGCGGGGGTTGAGAAACCGGCCGTCCGGAATGGCGCCCTGGGATCTGAGTGTCTCAGTGATCACGCAACGCGGACGGCACAACGGTGATGTCGTCCGTTGCGATCTGGATCGGGCCATAGACAAACCAAGACAGTCCGTAGCTGTGTCAGTGCTCGGAAACCGCCGCCATGTGCGGGTCGCACTCCGTTCTGGACACAGGACCTGACGTCGCTTGAGCGCGCCCCTCGACGACGATGACAACCCTCGTTCAGGTCACGCGCCCGGCCACCGTTCAAGTAGTGTTCATTTTCCGCAGCGAGGACCTGCGAGAGGACCGATGCGCAGATCTGTAGTTCGCGCCCCGATTCAAGTGGTTAAATTCACGGAAATTTGCACGCCGGCGTCTTTATGACGAACACTGAGCACCTAAATCACCCTCGCGGCTACGACGATGCCGTGGAGGGAAGATTATCATGATGAAGCGTGTCGCTGTGGCCGCCGTCGCGGCGAGTGCCCTGCTGGCCGCCGGTCAGGCGGCCGAGGCGAAGGGCTGCATCAAGGGCGCCATCGTCGGCGGCATCGCCGGTCACTATGCCGGGCATGGCGTCCTCGGCGCCGTCGGTGGCTGCGCCGCGGGCCGCGCCCTGGCCAATCGCCAGGCCGAGCGCCAGCGGGTTGCCCCGCCCGTGAATACCGGCGGCGCGGTCCGGCCCTCTCAAGGCGCCGGCGGATACGTGAGCTACTGAACCGGAGGTGGCGCCGCGCGGGTGCGCGGCGCTGCCCTGTCTCGGCCCACTCTGAAACATGCTGGTGGTCAAGGCAGCGCGACGAGACGTGCCCCTCGCGGGCGCCCGGACCGCCGCCGAAGGCGACATGCAGACTGCCGCCGCCGCCTGCTTGGCCGTGCATATTGTTTGTCGCCCGGCTCCTTCCCATCCCACAGTCCAATGCGTCCACGTCTGGGCTTGCCCGGCGGCGGCTCAGCCGCGCTGAACCGAGGATGACACGCACGAACCCCGCCCAAGGGGTGGACCCGTTCTTCGCGGCGGAGGCGGAACCGCCCGGTCAGTCGCGCTTGCCGGCCTGATCGGCGTCGACGACKTCCTTGTCCGGCAGGGCGAGGACCTGCCCGGGATAGATGAGGTCCGGATCGCGGACTTGGTCCTGGTTCGCGTCGTAGATCAGCGTGTAGCGTTCGCCTTCGCCGTAGGTCCGTCGGCTGATCGTCCAAAGATTGTCGCCGCGTACGATGCGGGCTGTCTCGATCCTGGGGACATAGACGTTGGCGGAGCCCGCCATAGCCCCGGACGGAACCTCAGCCGCGAGGCTGTCGGTGCCGCTTGGTTGCACCGGGTCCGCCGGACGCCCGGGCGTCGTGTCGGCCTCCTCGGGGGCCGTCCCTCCGCCCTGTCCGGCACGGCGGCCGGGCGGCCTTCGCCCGGCTGCGCCGCCGCGTATTCGCCCCCCTCGTCGTGGCCGGCGCCGGGTGCCGTGAACGGCACCTCGGCCCGGTCTCGGACCTTGCCCGTCGTGGGATCGACCCGATCGAGCCGAACCTTGTAGCGGCCCGGCTTCACGCCCTGGCCGATGGTGAACGTCACGGTGCCGTCGCGGCCCACCGTCGCCGGGGCGACCGGCGTATCGTTCACGTAGAGCCGCAGGCTGGCTCCCGGGACTGTCCGTCCGGTGACGAAAAGCCTCCCTCGGACCTGTGTATCGATGCTGACGATCTTCGGGGTCGCCGTCGTCGCGTGGGCGACGGAGCTTTCGGCCTGGCGAGCCTTTCGCGCTGCGTTTTGATCGGTCGACGGAGTAGTCTCCCCGACCCGTGGGCGCGCGCTGGGCTCGATACCCGTCATCGGGATGCCTGCTTCGCCGCCACGCACGTTCCCGCCGAGGTTCGACGCATCCCGACCCGGAGCGGGGAGGTCCCGTCGTGCCGCGGCACCACCCGCATCGCTGAGCGCCTGTCGCCCCGGTACCGTGGCGGGAGCCGGGTCGCCCGGGACAGGATCGTCCGGCCGGGACAGGACCAGGGTCGGCGCGTCGGGCGCCGACAGGGCGATGAGGGGTTTGGCATCCCGGGACGGCGCGACCACGACCGCGATGCGGGCCGACGCGCCTTGCGTCTGGCGCGTCGCACGCAGCCCGATCTCGCTGCTCCCGGTCGGGAGCGGCGGCGGCGTGAGGGTGAAGTGCCCTCCAGCGTCGGCCTGCGCGTGCGCCACGGGCTTGCCATCGACGAGCAACTCGACGGACGCGTTCGGCGCGGCCCGTCCCGCAATCACGGCGTCGCCGTTCGGTTCGACGCGCACGACGTCGAACGTCGGCGCGACCGATGCCGGCGGGCGCGAAGGCGGGAGGTTGGCCGGTGGGCCGGGCTCTTGGCGCGCCCGCGCCGACCCCGTCGGCAGCGCATCCGCTAGCCTCGGCGTGCGTGCGGTCTCGGCGCTGGATGGCATCCGGGCTGCCAGCGGCTTGGCAGCGCCGTCCGGCGCGTGAGAACCGGTGCCGATGAGCGCGTCACGGCTTTCGTACACGATCCCGGCCAGCCCCATCAGGAGCAACAGGCCCCCGACCCCGAGGGCCAGACCCCGCCCGCCGCCCGCAGACGGCGTGCCCGGCGATGGAGCCGCGACAGGGACTGGCACTTCGGTCCGTTGCACCCGAAGCGTCCGCGGGCGCCGGCCGAGCAGAGCCGTCATCACACCCAGGCCGGCAAGCGCAGCGATGAGCGCTGTGATGATGAGGCGGCGCAGGGCGGTGGTCATGGCGTGCCGGTTCCCCCGCGTCATGCAGGCTGCCGGCTGATGCCGGCTCTGGCCGGACGCCCGGCCGCCGCGGGGGGCGACCCGGACGCTCGGGTCTCGATGTCAGGCGAAGCGGCGGCCGTCGGTCGCGTAGCGGTCGATGGCCGACGGCAAATCGCGCGACAGGCGCGAGAGGATCACCGACCGGCTCAGGCCGGTCTGCTGGGTGAGGTGCTCCAGGGTCAGCGGGCCTATGGCGCGCTCCAGGTCGGCCTCGGCGATATCGCGGTTGGCGCCCTGGTTGATCCAGGACTTCGCCGTCTCGCCGTGGCCACCCTTGGTGAAGTGCTCGACGAGTTCGGCCAGCCCGCTGGCCAGCAGGCCGCCGACTCCGGCCGAGCCGACGCCGCCGAGCACGCGCTCCAGGTCAAACGGAGCCGCAGAACCGGTCGCCGGGGCGGTCCGCGCCACCGGCGGCACCACCGACACTTGAACTGCCGATCCATGAACAGGTGACCCATGGGCGTCCCGGGCGGGCGTGCCGAGCCACTCAGCGATCTTGTCCCTGTTCTGGTAGCCCGCCACCGCGAGCRGGCCCAGCAGAGCGGTCATCGAGGGGTATCCGTTGCTCATGTCGCGTCCTTTCCGTGATGGGTCGGCGGAAGCCGCCGGATTCGGCGGTCAGTAGCCCCGGCGTGGCGGCGTGGCCGCCCGGCCGGTGACGCGGCGCGTGATGAAGGCGATCACCCTCGGCAGAAGGAAGGCGGTCAGAAGCTTGCGGATCATCGGAATCTCCAGGTTGGGGGGTGTCAGCGCGAGGCGCGTGCGAGCCAGCCCAGCGCGAAGGCAACGCCGACGACGGCGAGCAGCGTCGTGGTACGGTTGGTGTCGGCGTAGCGGATCGCGCGGCGGCCGTGGGTCTGGACACGTCGGCGGGCCTCTTCGACGTAGTGCCGACCGTCGTCGATGAGATCGTCGGCCCGCTCCCACGCCTCGTGGGCGAGGTGGCGGCCGTCCTCGGCGAGGTCCTCCGCCCGGTCGCGGGCACGGCCGTAGGCGTTCTGGGCGCCGCCGGCCATCTGGTTCACGGCGCCGCGCACTTGGCGGGCCGGGTCGCCGGTCACGCCGCCGACGGCGGTCTGCGCGCGACCCTTGAGGTGACGGGCTGCGCCACGGATCTGGTCGTGGTTCATGATTCACTCCATTGCTGGTTGGACGCAGCTCCTTCGGGCAGCGCCGGACGTCCCGGCGCCGCTGGCGGTGCGGTCAGTGCTTGCCGGTGATCTTGTCGGCGAGGGTCTTGGCGCCGTCCTTGACGTCGCCGACCGTCTTCTGCGCTTCGCCCTTCAGCTCCTGCGCCTTGCCCTCGGCCACGAGCGTGTCG